>VEPB01000421.1 GCA_012026715.1 Methylococcaceae bacterium
CTATGGGATGGCTTGTACGTGTAGAATCGGAGCCGCCGAATTCACCTTCGGGCCGACCGGGACACGAAGTTTTCCGATGAGGCAAAATTCCACTTCAGCCCTCTCTGATATCTCAAAGTGGCAATCGGCGAACGCGTTAGCTACGCAATCTTTGGCGCCATATTTGGCGCCCTCCTGGGCATTGCCTGCTGGTGGCTCTACGGCATCGCGCATTCGCTGAATTACGATGGCCCCGGCATGGACCCTGTCCTACGACATTGGGTAACCCATTTAACTGCCGTCTTTGCTGCGCTCGGATTTCTTTTTCGCGCACGCGTTGGTGACTTCCTGGGTGACGCCTTGAGCGCAATCTTTCACTTCGAGGCCGGAGCTAATCCTGGCAATTCTGCAAGTCCATTCTTTGCTATTGTTTTTCTTGCCATTACCATCGCGGCAATCTGGTTCACCGTACCGAAATGAACTACACCTCTCTTCTTTGTTCCTCATCCGTTTCCCCCTGCCATGTAGGGTGAACGCGGCTCCATCGTGCCCAACTGACTCGCTCACCCCGCATTCCGCTGGCTGGACTTCGTGCCGCTCCGGCTCGGGGTTACCCCTAACCCGCGATCAACACCGCAACACTGTGTTCTGCCACCCGGTAGATGGTGCCTGCCACCTCCGGGGCCTGGCCCGGTTCGGCGATATCGTCGGGTGAAGCCAGGGCGGTGTCGATCCAGCGCCGCCAGGGTCCGTCCGGTTGCGGCGGCAGTTGGAAGGTCAGGGGCTGGTGATAGGCGTTGAACATCGCGAAGTAGTAAGGTCCGTGGCCATCCACCCCGGTTTCCAGGGCGAGGCTGTGGGAATGCTCGCTCCAGTCGGGCCTGCCGGTCTCCACCCCGTGCCAGACCAGCTTGCGCCGGGTCAGCACCTCGTCGAGGGTGAGCCGCAGCGCTTCGGCATCGCTGTCCCGCGGCATGCGCTGGCTCGCCAGCAGGGAAAGGAAACGCCGCACGTCGCCGTGGCGCTCCAGCAGGCCCCAGTCGAACCAGGACAGTTCGTCCTGGCAGTAGGCGTTGTTGTTGCCCTTCTGACTGCGGCGCACCTCGTCGCCCATGGCGATCATGGGCACCCCCAGGGCCAGCAGGGTGGCGGTCAGCAGATTCTTCACCTGGCGGTTGCGCAGTCGTTCCACCTGAGTATCGTCGCTGGGGCCTTCCACCCCGAAGTTCCAACTGCGGTTGTCGTCGTTGCCGTCGCGGTTGTTTTCGCCGTTGTCCCAGTTGTTCTTGCGGGAATAGGACACCAGGTCGTTGAGAGTGAAGCCGTCGTGGCAGGTGACGAAGTTGATGCTCTGCTCGGGTTCGCGGTGCTCGTGGGAGTAGACATCGGGACTGCCCAGCATGCGGCTGGCGAAGCGGCCCACGCTGCCGTCGTCGCCCCGGAAGAAGCTGCGCACGTCGTCGCGGAACAGCCCGTTCCACTCCTTCCAGGCGTCTCCCACGAAACTGCCCACCTGATAGAGCCCCCCGGCGTCCCAAGGTTCGGCGATCAGCTTGGTGCCGGCCAGCACCGGGTCGGCCTCGATGTCCAGCAGCAGCGGTGGATCGGGCAAGGGCCGGCCGGAGCTGTCCCGCCCGAGGATCGAGGCGAGGTCGAAGCGGAACCCGTCCACGTGCATCTCCCGCACCCAGTAGCGCAGGCTGTCGCGGATCAGCTGGCGCACCACCGGATGACCGGCGTTGAGGGTGTTGCCGGTGCCGCTGTAATTGGCGTAACGGGCGCGGTCCGCCTCCAGCAGATAATAGACGTCGTTGGCCAGCCCCCGCAGGCTCAGGGTGGGGCCGTGTTGGTCGCCTTCCGCGGTGTGGTTGAACACCACATCCAGGATGATTTCGATGCCGGCCCGGTGCAGCGCCTTGACCATGTCCCGGAACTCGTCCAGCGGCCCCAGGGGGTCGCGCCGGCTGCTATAGGCACCGTGGGGGGCGAAGAAGGAAATCGGCGCATAGCCCCAGTAATTGCTGCGGCCGGGCGGCGCGTCCTGGCTATCGAAGTGGAACACCGGCAGCAGCTCCACCGCCGTGATTCCGAGGGACTGAAGATAGGGAATCTTGTCGATCAGGCCGGCGTAGGTGCCGCGCTTCGCTTCGGGCAGGCCGGAGGAGGGATGGCGGGTGAAGCCCCGCACGTGCATCTCGTAAATGAGGGTCTGAGAGAACGGCCGGTTCAAGGGCCGGTCGCCCTCCCAATCGTAGCCTCTGCGCTCGCTGACTACGCTTTTCATGGGCGCGGTTACCGCAGTCCCATGCCGAGCGGCTTCCTCCCGGCGGTAGCCGGCCGGCACCGCCACGGCCTTGCCGTAAGGGTCGAGCAGGATCTTGCTGGCGTCGAACCGCTGGCCGCGGGCCGGGTCCCAGGGACCGCGCACCCGGTAGCCGTACAACTGGCCGGCGACGATTCCGGGCACGAAGCAATGCCAATAGTGGTAGGTGCGGTGGCGGCCGGGATCGAGCGCAATGGTCCGGCTCGGCTCGAAGGCGTCGACCTCATCGAACAGCGTCAGCTCCACGCCCGTCGCGCTCTTGGCGTACAGGCTGAAATTGACGCCGCGCTTGCTCATCGTGGCGCCGAGCGGCGAACTGTTGCCCGTTTCCGTGGATATTGCAGACATGCTGCTCCGGCTTGGAAGAGTTCGGGGTAGGGGAAGCTTCAATATTAGGCCGATTCGCCGATGCGCGGACAGCGACTGCCACCATCGCGGACATCGGCGGTAACGCCGGATGTGCTGCGGACCCTAACGGCGGCCCCACCCTGACAGCAGCCCGTCGATCCGCCGAGCGCACTCGTCGGCCAGTTGGGCGAAGGCCGTCACCGCGCCGGCGGCGTCGGCGCTGCCGGTGGGGCGTTCCAGGAAAAACTGCTGGGAAACCGGTTGCTGCTGTCCCGGCAACAGGGCGGTTACCCGCACGCCCACCAGGACGTGGGCGCGACCGGGCGCTACGAACCGCTGCTCGAATTCCAGCAGTTGCACCCGCAACTTCAGGCCGGCCCCGTCGAGGCTGTCGAGCCGCCGGGCCAGCAACAGCGCGGGCGGGGCAACCCAGCGGTCGAGGGTGTAATAGCGTATTTGGGTTGGATCGTCATAGAGCAGGCGGTAGCGGATGCGGTCGTCCTGCAACCATTCCGGGGCATCGACGGCGATGGCGCTGCCAGCACCTTGCGGATTCGGTCCGAAGTCGTGGATCGCCGGGCGCGGGGGCCGTTCCGGCAACAGGGAGCAGCCGGCCAGCAGCAGCGCCATGACTCCTCCGACGCGGCCGAGCTTCGTCATGGCTGCTCCTTGAATCCCGGTTCCCCGGGACCTGATGGGGGCGGAGGTGGACCCAGCAGGACCGCTTGGGGGTCGCTCTCCAGCATGGCCGCGAGTCGCCGGACATGGCCGGTGGTGACGGTGAGGTCGGTCAGCAAGGCGTTGAGCTGGGGCAGGCTGGTGGCACTCAAGGTGTCGCCCGCCTGCCTGCCCGAGGCGGCCAACCCCTGGGTCGCCTCGGCCAGTTTGCGGATGCTTTCGGAGGTCCGCTTCATGTCGGCGGCGAGGTCATCGATATGGCCCAGGGTTTTACGCAAATCGCTGCGCACTACCGGCAGCTCGGCGACGGTGCGGTCGAGCCGCTGGACGAAGGCGTCCAGGCCCTCCACCAGGTGCTCGACCCGCCGGCGGTTCTGTTCCGTCAGCAGGGCGTTGAGCTTGGTGGCCAGCTCCTGGGATTGCTGGAGAATATCCTGGCCGGATTCGGTGAAACGGTCGACCAGGGACGGCCTGAGCGGAATTCGGGCCGGCTGGGCCGCACTGGTCGGCAGCCGTTCGCTGGTCTGGTCCGCATCGTTGAGCTCGATCTGGGCCAGGCCGGTGAGCGGTTGCACCCGGAGCATGGCATAGGTGCTGAGGTTGATGGGGGCATTCGGGGTCACTTCGATGCGGGCCAGGATATTGCGGCCGTTGCGTGTCTCGAACCGGATGTCCTTGACCTTGCCGATTTCCACGCCGCGGTAATAGACGTTGGACTCCGGATTGAGCCCGGACACCGGCAAAGGGCTCACCACCAGGTAAACGTCGCGTTCCTCGTTGTAGTGCCCCAGCCAGATGGTGACGCCGACGGCGACCGCACCCAGCACCAGCAGGAAGGCGCCGGTGAGGATGGCATAGGTCTCCCGTCCCATCTCAGGGTTCCCGGCCGAAAGCGCGCTCGGCCCGCTTGCCGTGAAAATATCCGGTCACGAAAGGATGTTGGCATTCCATAACGGAGTCCAGGGAACCGAAGGCCACCAGGCGCTGATCGTCGATCACGGCGATCCGGCTACACAGATCGCTCAGTACATTGAGATCGTGGGTCACCAGCACCACGGTAAAACCCAGTTGGCGATGCAACTCCTTGAGCAGGGCCACGAAGTTTTCACTGGTAACCGGATCGAGTCCGGAAGTGGGCTCGTCCAGGCACAGCAGTTCCGGCTCCATTACCAGGGCGCGTGCCAGTGCCACCCGCTTGACCATGCCGCCGGACAGTTCCGCCGGCGCCAGCTGCGCGTCCCGCGGCTGCAGTCCCACCATGGCCAGTTTCAGATAAACCAGCCGCGCGATCCAGTCCTCATCCAGGAACCCCAGCTCCCGCAGCGGAAACGCCACGTTATCGAACACGTCGAGGGCACTGAACAAGGCTCCGCCCTGAAACAATATGCCACAGCGGTTGCGAAGCTGCTGCAGGCGGATGCCGTCGATGCGGCCGAGGGTCTCGCCGAACAGCGTCACCTGGCCTTCGCTGGGCCGCAGCAGGCCCAACATCTCGTTCATCAAGACCGTCTTGCCACAACCCGAGGCGCCTACCAGGCCCAAAATCTCCCCCGGTTCCAGGCTCAGGCTGATGTCGCGGTGAACCACCTTGGCACCGAACCGGGTCCACACGTTTTCCATGCGCACCACTGCCTCCGGGCTCATCGCAGGCCCACTCCGCGGAACATGATAGCGAACAGGGAATCCACGAGGATGACGACGGTGATGGAGGCAACGACGGAATTGGTGGTCTCGTTGCCCAGGCTTTCGGTGTCGGGCCGGATGCGGAGGCCGAAATGGCAGGCGATGAGGCCGATCAGCAGGCCAAACACGGCACCCTTGCCCAGCCCGATCGCGAAGTTGACCACCGGCACCGCGCCCGGCAGCTTCAGGATGAACTGGTAAATGCCGATGTCCAGTTCCACGTAAGCGGACACCGCTCCCCCGATCAAGGCGATCAGATCGGTCCACACGGTCAGCAGCGGCAGCGCGATGCCCAGCGCCAGCACCTTGGGCAATACCAGTCGTAAGGAATGGGAAATGCCCATGGCCGAGAGGGCGTCCAGTTCCTGGGTCACCCGCATCACACCCAGCCGGGCGGTCATGGCCGAGCCGGACCGGCCTGCCACCAGAATGGCGGCCAACAGCGGACCGAGTTCGCGGATGATGCTGAGCCCCAGGATGTTCACGATGTAAATCTGCGCGCCCAGGGTCTGCAATTGCAAGGAGGACAAATAGCTGACCACCACGCCGATCAGAAATCCCACCAGGGCGGTGATCCCCAGTGCTCGCCCGCCGGTTTCATGGATGGTCGCGGAAATCTCCCGCCAGGGCGTCTGGCCCGGGTGGCGCAGGAGGCGGACCAGGTCCCAGGCCAACCGCCCCACCAGAGCGGTCACGCCCAGAACATGATCGGCCGCTGCCCCGAACATTCCCCGCAACCGTTGCAGCACCGGCACCCGGATTGGCGGCGGACCTTCCCCGGCCGTTCCCGGCTCTTGCCAACGCGTCAGAATCGCCTGCTGGTCCGGTCGCAGCGTCAACTTCGCTGGCAGGCGCTTGCCCCAGGTCCGCCACAGCAGATAGGCGCCGGCACTGTCCAAGGTTTCGATCTCCATCAGATTCCAGCGCAATTCGACGTCCCCGCCCCGCACCGACAGCTCCCGCAGCAACCGCGCCTCGGACCCGGCCAGTCCCCGCAGATTCCAGTTTCCCCGCAACAGCACGACGCCCCCCTCATCGGCGGATGCCAGCGTGACAGAGGGAAGAGAATCGGTCGTCGGGGCGCCTGGCATGCGGATTGACAGCTGGTGGTCCGGGAGCTGGATTATGGGAGTTTTTTCGAAGACCGGAAATGCCGGAGGGCGCCGAAGATGCGATTGACCGCGGGTTGCCGACAGCGTTGCCCAACCTGGGACCGATCCACGGGAGCGCGGCTATTGAGCGGCCTGATCGAAAGGAATCGATGCTCGAAAGTCGGCAATCTTCGGATCGTTCGGGCGACCGTCGGGTGGCAGTTAGGGGCATCGGCCGGGCTCCTGCCGATTCGGAAAAGCAAGGCCGCACTGATACCATGTGGCATCCGTTTCGCTGATCTCATGGTCCCACGACTTACGTTCAAGGGAAGCAACAAATCATGAACCCAATCCATCTCCCGACCCTCCTTTTTTTCCTCATGCCGGCGGTTATGGCCACGCCTCGATCCGACGCGAGCGTTCCCTCGCCGTCCGATGTCCAGCGGCCGTTCGCGTCGGCTCCGGAAAATCCGGCAGTCAGGCTTGCGCGAGTCGCCTTCCCTCAGGGTGCCCTGCACCTCGACGAAGACCCGAAACCAACGGGGGACCTGGCGAATGCCTCGATCGATACCGGAACCCTGGGGACGAGCAGTACCCGTGGCGCAGCGGATGACCTTCCCCCTGGCCCGTTCCTTGCCCTCGACACCTCTCCCGCTTCGAATCCTATTGCCGCTTCGAGAGAAACCGATGGCCAGCTCACGCAACCGACGCCCCGGCCCGCTGGCGCCACATCGAAGCTTAAGAGCATTCTGGCCGACATGGGTCCCTCTGACGCCAAAGGCCATGGAATCGAAACCTGGGCGCCATCCAAGGGCGGAATCGTCGAATACGCCCTGCCCTCCGGATACGGCGCAGCAACGGGCTGGGGGTCCATCTATCGCGATACGAGTGACGCCGCCGATATCAATACCCGAGTGGCGCTGAAGGACTACAAGGTATACGTGCTGGATAAAAGCGGACACTGGACCCTGGCGTCCAGCCCCGCAAATGCTGTAATCGCCGGTGACCGCTGGCCCGAGAATTTCGGCGGAAACCCCATTGGCAACGATACCCGAATTGAATCTGACGGATCGTTGTCACAAAAACTGCTACACGGGTATTGCTGGCATTTTTTTACCGCAAGATTTCCGGTAGATTCCTCCAAGATCGCCGGGATTATTTCCACCGTGTCGGTCCGGCTGGTCATGGATGATCCGGCCTTGCCCGACGACAGAAACAAGGCGAGATACCTGATTGCGATGGGCGGTGACTGGTGGCGCACCGTAACCGCCGAACATATCGCCTTTAATAAGGATCCGGCCCTTACCAATGCCGCGGAGATGGGCTGGAGCAGATTCAAATACATTACCGGCGATTGGCAAACCATCAGTTTCACCAACATCCCCGTTGCGCTACTCAACAAATATCCGCCTCCGTTCTAGTAAGACGGATCGCGTCTTCGGAACGATCGATACCTCCGCTCAAGCTACCCGCACCGGAGTGAATCTTTGCTCATTCAGTGCGGGTTTGGCGACAATAGCGCGGCGACCGCCGCGGCACCGGGAAGCCGGACGACCGGCTCCGGTCTTTTTTTCGCATCATGAAATCCCTCCGACCCCCGCGTTCCGTCATCCTGGCCCTGATCCTGCTGACATCGACTCCGATACCGGCAAAACCGACCCTGGACGATCCCTTTTCCACCCGAACGCAGGTGGCAAGCGGTCCGGCCGGAGGCGGAACGGGGGCCATGCCGGAAGATCCCTGCGGTTCCCACAGGACCGCTGCCGCGCCGTGGTCGCTGGTGGAAGCCATCGAACAGGCGCTGTGCCGCAATCCCAGGACCCGCGCCGCCTGGGCCAGCGCACGGGTGCAGGCGGCCCAGGTGGGCGTGAACCGGGCCGCCTACCTGCCCAGCATCACCGTCACCGCCAATGCGGCGCGCAGCGCCAACGCCTCCAACGTGGTGGGCGGCAACCAGCAACTCACCACGGTGCAAAACCCGGGCGGCGGCGGAACGTCCTCCCGCGAACAGTTCCGGGTCACGCCCCAGGTCAGCCTGAACTATCTGCTGTTCGATTTCGGCGGACGCGCGGCCAAGCTGGACAACGCCCTGCACACCCTGGAAGCGGCCAACTGGAGTCACGACGCCGCCATTCAATCGGTCATGCTGGCGGCGGTGCAGGCCTATTACCAGGTGTTTGCCACCCAGGCGGCGGTGGACTCGGCCCGCACCGCGCTGACCTCCAGCGACGAGGCATTGAAGGCAGCAACGGTGCGGCATGAGATCGGCAGCGCGGCCCTGGCCGACGCGCTCCAGGCCAAGACCGCATACGCCCAGGCCAAGGTCGCATTGCAGAAAGCCGAAGGCGACGCCCACATCGCCCTCGGCAACCTGGCTAATGCCTTGGGGCAAGACGCCGACCGGGAACTCCGCATCGAACCGCCCTCCAACGGCAATCCCGACCGGGAGCGGGAAGCCGACGTGCACCAGCTGATCGAGGACGCCAAGAGACTCCGGCCCGACCTGGCGGCGGCCGAAGCTCAGCTGCGTGCGGCCGAGGCCAACGTGGCCGCCGCCCGCTCGGCGTCTCTCCCCACCGTGTCCCTGGTGGGCAATTACGGCTACAGCTATTCCAGCGTCTTGAACGACAGCCAGAGCTGGTCGGTGGGACTGCAGCTGAGCATGCCGCTGTTCACCGGCTTCGCCAACACCTATCAGATCCGCGGCGCCGAGGAACAGGTCGAAGTGCAGCGGGCCGGTCAGGAGCAGTTGCAACAAACCGTATCTCTGGACGTGTGGCGCGCCTATCACCAGCTGGAAACGGCACGGGAGACGCTGACCTCCACCGAGGACCTGCTGGCTAGCGCGGCTCAGTCGGAAAACGTGGCGCTGGGCCGCTACAAGGCCGGCGCCGGGTCGATCCTGGACCTGCTCAATGCCCAGGCCGGCCTGGCCAGCGCCCGCATGCAAAACATCCAGGCGCGCTACAACTGGCTCACCCAGAAGGCGGTGCTGGCCCAGGCCATCGGCCGGCTCGACCTCGATACGGTCAGCCAAACCGATTGAGCGCGACCCACCTTCAGCCCATGACTACCCGATGAAGCGCCTACTTTCCCTAACCCTGGCGGCCGCCCTGGTGGCCGCCGCCTACCTCTGGTGGCCGCAGGCCGACCATCAGCCGGCCGAGCGCTACAAGACCCAGAACCTCGACCGCGGCGACATCCAGCAGGTGATCTCCGCCAACGGCACCCTCAACCCGGTGGTGCTGGTGAACGTCGGCACCCAGGTGTCGGGCACTATCCAGCGGTTGCACGCCGACTTCAACGATGTCGTCAGCGCCGGCCAGGTGCTGGCGGAACTGGACCCAGCCCTGTTCCAGGCCCAGTTGGCGCAAAGCCGGGGCACCTTGGCGAACGCCCGAGCCGCCCTCAAGCTGGCCCAGGCCAACGAGCGCCGGGCGCGGGATCTGTTCGGCAAGGACTACATTGCCCGCTCCGAACTGGACCAGGCGGTACAGGCGCTGGAATCGGCGCGGGCCCAGGTCAGCGGAGCGGAAGGCCAGGTCAAGCGCGACCAGACCAATCTGGATTACTCGGTGATCCGCTCACCGGTTTCCGGCGTGGTGATCTCGCGCAACGTCGACGTGGGCCAGACCGTGGCGGCCAGCTTCCAGACCCCCACCCTGTTCAGCATCGCCCAGGACCTCAAGCAGATGCAGATCTACACTACCGTGGCGGAAGCCGCCGTCGGCGGCATCCGAGAAGGCCTGCCGGCGCGGTTCAACGTCGATGCCTTCGCCGACCGGGAATTCCAGGGCAAGGTGCGCCAGGTTCGGCTCAATCCGCAGATCCAGCAGAACGTGGTGACCTACAACGTGGTGGTGGAAGTGGACAACCGCGACGAGATCCTGCTGCCGGGCATGACCGCCTTCGTCCGCATCGTGGTGGACGAACGCCGCAATGTCCTGCGACTGCCCCTGGCGGCGCTGCGGTTCCGTCCCGAGGGCGCGACCGGCCCTAAGCGCGCCAAAGGCGGTGAGAAGAACGTCTACCGCCTGGCGGGGAACCAGCCCCAGCCGGCGCCGGTCCGTACCGGCATCGCCGACGGCAATTACGCTGAAGTGGTGGGGAACGACTGGCACGAAGGCGATGCGGTGATCGTGGAAGACCTGCGGGAACCCAAGAAGGATGCCGCCAAGAACCAGCAGCCGGGCGGTTTCCGGCTGAGGGCGTTTTAACTTGGGGAGCGGCGGGGTAATCTTGCGCCACACCTGCCCTATAAACCATAAACCGGACCGCTGCAGTTAAGCTCCGGTTAAGACGGCGGAACCCATCATGCCGAACCGCATGTAGCGGCCGGCCACGGTAATCCAGAGGGACCAGAATGACAAACTGCTGCTACGGCTTTTTATCACGCCTAAAAATCGTGTGCTGGTTAGGGCTCATAGCGGGCCTTGGATTGGCTCAAAACCTTGCCCGCGCGGGGATCGTGTCGGGTGACAACGTGATCCTTCCTACCCAGGACGATACCAATCCGCCAATAACGTCCCCCATAAACTCCGGCGCCTCGGTCGATTTTGGGCGCAATGAGCCCAATCACAAATATCTCGTGACTTGGACCGTTGCAGACCAGTCCACCAATCCATTGGAGCCGGGCGTCCTTTACAATAAAGTGGTCGGCGTATTTCTGGATGTAATCGAAAATGACCCGGATGAATCCCAGGACGGCAGCCTCGTAAGCTCGCTTCCAACAGGATACTTTTTAATAACCACCGATTACGATCGGGACAAAACACCGCAATCCGGAGGTTCAAATCCGACAGTGATCTTCGACGGCGCCCAAGGCCGCTTTTTTGTGGTTTATCGGCGGAGTTATGCCGGTAGCGAGAACCGGGGAATTTTCGGCCGTACGATTGGGTTTGACGGCAAGGTGGGCGAAGAGATTCAAATCCTGTCCGCAAGCAGCGACTCCCTTTCGGCTCCAACCATCGCGCTCGACAGCACAAATGACCGCTATCTGGTCGCCTGGTCGAATGGAGGCTCCATTTCCGGAGCCCTACTCAGCGCAATTTCACTAACCACCGCACCGACGCCAGTCTCTTTCAACGTCAACGGATTACGGCCGTCACTGGCGTTTAATACCGCAAAAGGGGAATACCTTCTAGCTTATCAAGCCAATACCGGGGGTTCCAACGATATCGTTGCCAAGCGGTTCAGCGCCACCGGAACCCCCGTTGATACTAACAGCATCGTTCTAACAACGGATGCTTCCGACCAAACCAACCCCAAGGCGACCTACAACCCTGACAAGAACGAATACGCAGTAATCTGGACCGACGCGCGGAACTTCGCCTCCAGTGGCCAGAACACTTACGGCAGCATTATTAGTGCTGACGGCGCGATACCCGTTGCTGAATCGGCTTTGGATACCTATAGCATTAATCCGGCCATCGGATGGGCTCACTCCGAAAATCTATACCTGCTGGAATCAACGAAAGACAAAGCATCGGCCGCCAGGGACGGTTTCCTATTCGGCCGCATGCTCAGCTCCAATCTTTCCACGGAGGAATTTCCATCGAACTTCGTCATTTCAAAACGTGCCGAAGCCCAGGCGGGAGCCCGTTCGATAGCATTTGACACCGCCTACCGAAAGGCTCTGACGGTCTGGACTCGCGCCACTGGCAACGGTGATTCCGTCATTGCTGCGCAACTACTCAATATAGGTTCCCGCATCACCAGCATGCGGCTGACGGTCGGCGATAACCCCGATCCGCTGGTCAACGGACAGCCCTTCAGCTATACGATTTCCGCAACCAACACCGGCACCGCCACTGCCAGATTGGTAAAGGTCAACACAACCCTGCCGGTGCGCATGAGCTACACGGATTTCCAACCTTTGAAGGACGATAATTCGACCATCACCTGCAAGGCTCCGACCGAGGCTGATAGCCGCGTCGTATGCGATTTGGGCAACGTCAAACCCGGCGCCACCAAAAGCTTCGACTTGCTACTTAAGCCCGCTGCGGACCTGTTCGGCAAGGTGACCGGCACGGTGGAACTGGCGTGGGACAACCTCGGCGCCAAGCCTCGCAAGAAACAAGTCGACACCGAGATCATCTACCCCGGTTCCCTGACCGTCACGGCACCGGGAAAGGATGTGGTACTGCACCCCGGCGAGGAGCAGCAACTGACCTGGCGGCTCGCCACCGAGTCGGGTCTTGCCGGCACGACCTTCGCCTTCCAGACCTATCGGTCCGTTAATGCCGGCAAGACCTGGATACCGCTAGAAGGGGCGGCCGTCAGAGACGGCTCCAAGCCCATCTGGAATCAACCCTGGACGGTTCCGGTCGTGGCCGGCAACCGCTCCAGTGCGCTGATCCGGGTCGAGGGCACCGCTACGGTGACGGACAGCAAGGGCAACACATCGGTGGGACGCATCGCGTTCGACGATTCCGATCCCTTCCCCATCGAAGTGGTGAAGCTCACCGCCCCGAACGGCGGCCCCGATCCGATAGACGCCGGTTCGTCTCAGACGGTCAGTTGGAACTACTACGCCACCCAATCTCCGGTGAACGTGGTGCGCCTGGAGTACAGCCTGAACAAAGGGCAGCGCTGGAAGCGGATCAAGGATGTGCCCGCCAATCCGGCGGGCAGCGAAACCTGGAGCGTCCCCTTACTGACCAGGAACGCGGCCAAGGCGAAAGTGCGGGTCAAGCTGCTGACAGCCGGCGGCAAGCCGGTGGGCAGCGACCCGTCCGACCAGGCTTTCTCCATTCGGGTTTTGGACCTAACCGGCCCTTCCGACGCCGTCTCCGGCGGAGCCACGGAATCCATCACCTGGAAAACCTATGTTACCGGTTCGGAAGTTGCGGGCTGGAAGCTGCTGCTGAGCAAAGACAACGGCGGCAGTTGGAAAACCGTCGGCGAAGGCTCCGGCAATCCGGAAGCCCATGACTGGACGGTGCCGACCCTGAAAAGGCAGGCAAAAAGCTGCAAGCTACGGCTGATATTGACCGACTCCGTGGGCAAGCGGCTAGCTGTGGCCCAATCTAAAACCTTCCGCATCCTGCCGCCCTGATCGACACGATGGCTTCACGCGATGACCAGGCCCCGCCGCCCCCCACCTCCGGCCGGGATCAGGTCAAGGATGCCGCCGACCTGCGGCTCCGGGTGGAGCGGCAAAGCCGCCGCATGCGCCAAGCCGAGGCGGATCGCCCCACCCTGCTGGCGCACACTCGCTTCGTGGCCATGCTGGGCTTGCTGTTC
>VEPB01000148.1 GCA_012026715.1 Methylococcaceae bacterium
CACCGGGCCGCCGTCGAACTTGTCGATCAGCGTCATCAGGAACTTGCGATCCAACTGGTCGAAGCCGTTGCTGTCGACCTTGAGCATCTCCAGGGCCTTGCCGGCGATTTCCTCGGTGACCACCCCGTCCGACAGCACCTGGGCGAAGTCGCGCACCCGCCGCAGCAACCGGTTGGCGATGCGCGGCGTGCCGCGGGAACGGCGGGCGATCTCCCGCGCACCTTCCGGGCTCATGGTCATACCCAGCAGACTCGACGAGCGGGTCACGATCTGGGTCAGCTCCTCGGTGGTGTAAAACTCCAGCCGGTGGACAATGCCAAAGCGGTCGCGCAGGGGCGAGGTCAGCAGCCCGGCGCGGGTGGTGGCCCCCACCAGGGTAAAGGGGGGCAGATCCAGCTTGATGGAACGCGCCGCCGGCCCCTCGCCGATCATGATGTCGATCTGGTAGTCCTCCATGGCCGGGTACAGGACTTCCTCGACCACCGGGCTGAGACGGTGGATCTCGTCGATGAACAGCACGTCGCGGGCGTCCAGGTTGGTGAGGATAGCCGCCACATCGCCCGCCTTCTCCAGCACCGGCCCGGAGGTCTGGCGGATGTTCACCCCCATCTCGTTGGCGACGATGTTGGCCAGGGTGGTCTTGCCCAGCCCCGGCGGCCCGAAGATCAGCACATGATCCAGCGCCTCGCTGCGCCCGCGAGCGGCCTGGATGAAGATGTC
Source organism: Methylococcaceae bacterium (assembly GCA_012026715.1). GTDB lineage: Bacteria > Pseudomonadota > Gammaproteobacteria > Methylococcales > Methylococcaceae > VEPB01. The sequence goes on from VEPB01000148.1 coordinate 721, forward strand.
CATCTGCTCCCGCATGGCCTGCTGGCCAATGTAGTCCGCCAGCCGCCGCGGCCGGATGGCGCGGTCGACCACGTCTTCTTCGCGGGTTCCGGAGGGGGTGATGAGGCGGTCTTGGGGGGAGGTCATGGATCGGAGTGTTGGTCCTACTAGCGAGATTCCATCATCAGACTTTATTGAATATTAAGGAGTCGCTGCGCGATGGCTGATTGAATCAGGGGCTCGCCCCCGAAACCTTAGTCGGCTTCTCTTTCCAACAGTCGTGGGGCCAAAGCATCGTCGGTGGGGGTTATGTCTTTGGGGTCCAATGGGCGCAGGAAGCTTGGCGAGACGTTCCAACGGTGCCCGTCGTCGGCGAGGACCGACACGCTCTTTTTGTTGTAGCGGATCAGGGTGCCGGTGATCCGGCGGAAATCGTCGGTGTCGAAACAGACCCGGGCGCCGATGGAAAATTTCAGCATGGTCGCGTGCGCCCGCATTTGCTGGAGGAAGCGCAGGCGTTCGACGATCCGCCGGTTCAGATCGAGGAGTTCGGCTTCGGTGAGTTGGTCGATGTCGATGGGCATGGGGGCTCTAGTTGCGTCGAATGCTGGGTACGATTATCGCCGCAATGCCGGCCCGCCGTCATGGAAATGGAAGGGGCGGCTCTGAACCAAGCGCATCATCCGAGATTAACCCCGTAGTGCACGATGCGAACGGACTGGCCGCTGCGGTGCCGATGCCGGGTTTCGAAGGCCCACAGCGCCGGGTGGTCCGAGCAGCCGCCTTGCTGGCTCAGCGGCCGGCAGCCATCCAGATGTTCCCGCAGCCCTTGCCATTTGCCGGCGATGTCCGGCTTTTGCACATAGTCGAAGACATAGGCGGAACGGTCGCGGCCGGTGGTATAGCGGTTCAGCAGTTGATCCATGCCTTTCACGTGATAGCCGTTGCCGTTCCAGCGCTTGGCTTCGGCGAGCCAGCGCCGGTGCGGGTAGGAATGCTCGATTTCGATGACGAGATCCACATGGCCGTTGACGTTGCGTTCGCGGACGACCCGCAAGCCCGGCATGGAGATCTTTCCCGCCAGCGAGGTACTCAGGTTGTCCTCGCAAGCCCCCTTGAAGTTGTTGGCATGGTCTTCCAGCCAGCGGACGGCCTCGTCGATGAGCCGCTCCAGTGCCTGGTCGTGTTGTTCCGCCGATCCGTTGGGATTGAACAGCAGGGCCAGATGGGGATAGCGTTCGGCCCAGGTCAGCAGGGCATCGGACGACACACTCACGTCCGCGCCTCCTCGCCTCCGTTGCCCGCGGGTTTCCAGCCGACCAGGACCGAGGCGGCGAACTGTTCACCCTGCGCGGCGATTTCGCCGCGGGCGTACAGGCTAGCGAGGCCGGAGCGCAGTTCGCCGTCGGCCACCTCGCGGCTTTCTTCTGCGGAGCCTTCGCTCTTGGTGTAGGTGCGCTCCAGCACGCGGATATCGTCCGCCGCCAACACCTGCAACACCGTCAGCACGTCCTCGAAGGCCACCTGCAGCTTGCCCGCCAGGAGTTCGATGCCGCTCAGCATGATGGCTTCGCCGGCATGGTCCTCGAAGTAGTCGGCCAGGCCGTCGCCGATGCCCCGCCATTTGGCCGCCGGGCCGAAGTGCGTCGTGACCGCGCCGATGGCACGTTCGCGCCAGGCTCCCGGCGCCGACCTCTGCGCGGTCCTGGGCTGATAGGTGAGGTCGAACACCCGTTCCGACAGCCATTGCTTGAAGCCGGTGTTGTCGCTGAACTGTTTGAACAGCTCGGTCTGGTCCGTCAGCATGCCCAGAATCGCGCGCTGCAGCGCCTTGTCGTGCTCGATGCGGGCGTTCTGCTTGTCCGAGAACTGCATGGCGTTGCGGTAGGCCTGGTCGGCGGCGACCCGCTCCGGAATGTCCACCGAGATGACCCGCTTGATCTTGTCCGCGTCCTTCCATTCGATGTTGCCGAACTCCTCGTTGAATTCCTTGAGGATGTTGGACAGGCGATCCATTTCCGGCTGGCGGCTGCCGCCTCCGCCGCCGGTGGGCAGCGGGCCGAGTTCGCCGTCCTCGTCCTTCATCTTCAGGCTCACGGTGGCGCGCATTTCCGGCCGGTAGCTCTCCATGTCCACCGCTTCCAGCACGCCTTGCGACAGGTCGTCGTCCGCCGGCGCCGGGAGCTTGGGAAGCAGAAACTGCAGGAAGATGAAGAGCTTTTCCCACTCCGCCACGCTGTAGGGCAGGATGCAGCCGAGAAAGCCGTAGGTGCGGACGAAGGACTTGGCGCCGCCCTTGAAGGCGACCTGTTGGTCTCGGGGCAGATCTATATAGGCGTCGCGGCAGGCGTCGACGATGGGGTCCAGAGTCTCCCGGTCCTCGCCGCCCAGGTAGCGGGCCACGAAGTCTTCCAGGCGGGGCCAGGCGTAGACCTGGGCGGCGTCCAACTTGGCCTTCAGGGAATGCAGACGGTCGGGATCGGTTTCCTCCGCCAGCAGGGTGGTCTTGTAATAGCGCTGAAAGGCCTCCTTCACCCGCTCCGCCTGATCGTTGACGAAGTCGAGGACGAACACCTCGCTCTTCAGCGGATGCGCCCGGTTCAGGCGCGACAGGGTCTGTACGGCTTGAATGTCCGCCAGCACCTTGTCCACGTACATGGAGTGGAGCAGCGGTTCGTCGAAGCCAGTGGTGAACTTGTTGGCGACGATGAGGAAGCGGTAGGGGTCGGTCTTGAAGCGGCTTTCGATCAGGTTCGAGGGAAAGCCGTTGAGGTCGGCCTCGGTCACCTTGGCCCCGCCCTTCTTCTTCTCGTCGGCGGAAAAGGCGACGATGGCCTTGTAGGGGCTCTTGAGCTCGGCCAGATAGTCGGAGATGGCCCGGAAATAGTCCCGCGCCCGCTGCCGGCTCTGGGTCACCACCATGGCCCTGGCCTGGCCGCCCACCTTGCGCCGGGCGATCACGCTGCCGAGGAAATGATCGACCATCACCCGGGCCTTGCGCTCGATGGCGTCCGGGTGCGCTTCCACATGGGCATGCAGCTTCTTCAAGGCCCGCTGCTTGTCGAATTCGGGGTCGTCGGCGACCTTCTTCTCCAGGTTGAAGAAGCTCTCCACCGGCGTGTAATGGCTCAGCACGTCGCGGATGAAGCCTTCTTCGATGGCCTGTTTCATGGTGTAGATGTGGTGCGGGCGACGCTGGATCTTGCCGCCCTCGCTGAATTCCTCGCCGAACAGGTGCTCGGTCTTGATCTTGGGGGTCGCGGTGAAGGCGAAATAGCTCACGTTGGCCGGCATGCGGCGGGCGGCGATGCGGGCCTCGATCTCCTGCCGGACGAAATCCTCGGCGCTTTCCCCCGGCAGGTCCGGGTCGTCCTCGTCCTCGCCCTCCCGCGCGTCGGCTGGCTTCAGCGCCGCGCCCATCTTGCCCGCGGTCTTGCCGCCCTGGCTGGAATGGGCCTCGTCGATGATCAGGGCGAAGCTGCTGGTGCGGTGGCCGTCGCCCACCAGGTCGAGGATGTGGGGAAACTTCTGCACCGTGGTGACGATGATGTCCTTGCCCGACTTCAGAAATCGCGCCAGGTCCTCGGACCGGGCCGAATGGCCCAGCACCGAGGCCACGTGGTCGAAGGCCCGGATGGTGCGGGCGATCTGCTTGTCCAGATTGCGGCGGTCGGTGACCACGATCACCGAAGCGAACAAATCCGGCTCCCCTGGCTGGCCGTGGCGCTTCAGCTTGGACAACCGGTGCGCCAGCCAGGCGATGGAATTGCTCTTGCCGCTGCCCGCCGAGTGCTGGACCAGATAACGGCTGCCCACCGGATCGGCCTTGGCCCGATCCAGCAGATGGCGCACCACGTCGAGCTGGTGATAGCGCGGCCAGATCTGCTTGCGCTTGGTCCGGCCCCGGCCGTCCTCTTCCTCGACCATCTGGGCGTAGTGCTCAATGATCTCGGCCAGGGAATCGCGCGCCAACACCTCGCGCCACAGGTATTGGGTGCGGATGCCTTGGCCGGCGTCCACCGGCGGGTTGCCGGCCCCGCCCCGCCAACCCCGGTTGAAGGGCAGGAACCAGGACGACTTGCCGGTCAGATGGGTGCAGAACCGCACCTCCAGATCGTCCACCGCGAAATGCACCGCGCAGCGGCCGAACTGGAACAGCAGTTCGCGCGGGTCGCGGTCGCGCTGGTATTGCAGCACCGCATCGGCCACGGTCTGGCGGGTGTAGTGGTTCTTCAGCTCGAAGGTGGCCAGCGGCAGGCCGTTGACGAACAGCACCAGGTCCAGTGCCCGCCGGGTCTCGTCGCAGCTGTAGCGCAACTGGCGGGTTACGCTGAAAATGTTGGCGGCATGCAGGGCGGCGTATTTGTCGTTGCCCGGCGCCGGGGTGGCGTAGTAGAGCTGGAGCGCGGCCGGACCATGCTTGATGCCGTTGCGGAGCACGTCCACCACCCCGCGGCGGGTGATCTCCCCTTGCAGCCGGTGCAGCAATTGGCGCGCCGGGACACCGGTTTGAGTTTCATGGGCGATCTGCAGCTTGGCCAGTTCGTCGGCCTGGGTCGCTTGCCAGAAGCGCCAGAGCTGGTGCAGGTTCAGCGCGGTGTCGCGGTCGTAATCGTGGGGATGTCCCTCGATGTAGCCGGCGCCGCCGTAGGGCGGCGGTTCCAGTTCCCCGGCGGTTCCCGCCGGGCGCGGCGGCCGCCCGGTGAGGGCCTGGACGATCCAGCGCTCCAGGCCCGCTTCACTGGTATCCGTCGTCGTCATGTTCGCATCCCTCGTCGTCCGGGTTTTCTTCGTCCTCAACCGCCAGTACCGGCAATGCGCCGACATCCGCCACCTCGTCCGGCTCCGCGACCCAGCCACGCACGTCGACCTGGCCGGTGACCACGTCGACGATGAGGCGGTCGCGGTATTCCAACACCGAGGTAATCGTCTGCTGAACTTGCTGAACAGCAGCGCCGATCTCGGCCGCAATTTCTGCGCATCTATGTTCTATTTCCACTTGCTCAGCCAAAGCAGGAAGCGGGACGTTGAAATTCTGGACGAAATCCATCGGAATCCTCTGCTGACCCGCGGCACCGGTCATCATGTCAGCGCCAAGTTCTCGAAACTTCTGTAGCCCGACTAAACGCGCCAGAAATGCTCCAGTGATGCGTTGGTGCTGTGGGCGCATGACAAGAAATTCGGTTGTCCCAAATCCAATTTCTGTGGGTAACTCGCTGAGGTAACCACCCTTGCCGTTCTCGAAACAAGGGGTGATCTTTGCGAGCACAACGTCGCCTCGTTTGAAATAGGTGTAGCCTGCCCAAACATCCTCAATCGGGACGCTTGCTAGGTTTCGTAGTCTGCCATCCGTTCCCAAGCTTTCCATCGGAACGAAAGCAACCCATGCCCCGCTGCATTTGGCGTGGTCACTCTCGGAACGGCTCGGATTGAACCGAGCAACATGCTTGATGCGCATGACTTTCCAATGCTCCGGCACCTCTCCCAGCCATTCGACGCCGGAGGGTTTGAGCCGCACGGTCGGGTCGAGGCCGCGGGTGCCGGCAAGGTGAATCAGATTCTGCTTCTGCTCATTCAGCAGCTCGATCAGCCGCCGCTTGTCGCGGACGTAGCGGGCGATCTTGGCGTCCTGGGCGCGCAAGTAGGCGACGATGCGGTCCTGTTCCTCGGGGGGCGGAACCAGCGCCGGCATCTGCTTGAAACCGTCCCAATACAGCCGGTTGCGGTCGGACACGATGCCGCGGGAGTATTTGTTCACCTCGCGCAAATAGGCGTCGGTGCGATACAGATAGGCGTAGTAGGCACCGTTGACTCCGGCGAGGGGCCGGGCCACCACATAGGCCGGACTGATCAGGCCATCGACAGGGGCGATGCCGATGGCGCCCTGCCAAAGGCGCATCATGTTGTAGGCGATATCGCCCTTGGCCGCGCGCTTGTATTTCTCCCGCTGCCCCATCATCTGCTTGCGCTTCAGGTTCTCCATGTCCCGCACCCGCACGCCGGTCCGCAGGGACACTTCCAGAATCGGCAGATCGGGAAATCCGGTCTCGACGCGCTGAGCGAACAAGCCGCCGTTGCGGCGCACGCCCCAATGGGACGGGATCACAGGCATCCACGGGAGGCCCGAATCGCGGAGATTCGCGTATGGGGACAACGGCGTACTCACTCCCCCGCCCCCCGGTTCTCCAGCCTGGCCCGCGAGCGTGCGATGGCTTCGTGCAGCCGTTGCGCCAACACGTCGCGCGGCGGCAGTTCGGTCAAGTATTGGGCGACCCGGATGCTGGCGCGGTCCAGTTGCAGCAGTTCGATGCTTTCCTCTCCACCGTCGGCGCACAGGATCAGGCCCAGGGGCGGTTCCTCGCCGGCCTTGGCGTCATGCTTGGCCAACCAGCGCAGGTAAAGCTCCATCTGGCCCTTGTCGGCAGCCTTGAACTTGCCGAGCTTGAGTTCCACGGCCACCAAACGGCGCAGGTCGCGATGGTAGAAGAGCAGGTCGAGGTAGTGGTCATCGCCGTCGATCACCATGCGTTTCTGCCGGGCGACGAAACAGAAGCCGGCTCCCAGCTCGATCAGGAAGTTCTCGATGTCGCGCAGGATGGCGGACTCCAGGTCGCGTTCGCTATAGCCGTCGGCCAGGCCGAGAAAGTCCAGCACATAGGGGTCGCGAAACACCAGATCGGGGGTCATGGGGTCATGTTCGCGCAAGGCTTGCAATTCGGCATCGACCAGGACTTCGGGCTTCCTGGACAAGGCCGTACGCTCGTAAAGCATGCTATCGATTTTCTGGCGCAGGGTGCGTACGCTCCAGCGTTCCAGGCGGCACATCTCGGCGTAGAACTCCCGCTGCATGGGCTTCTTGAGCGGGATAAGGGCAATGAAATGGGTCCAGCTCAATTGTCGTATCAGTGATACGACAATTTGTTCGTCGGGAAACACTTCGGCGAACTGGATCATGCGTAGCAAGTTCTTCTCCGCAAAGCTGGGTCCATGCTCAACAGTCAATTGTCTCGACAGCGTCGAGACAATTTGCTTCCCGTAAGCCGCGCGCTTCTCGCCGAGAATCTCCTGCCGGATACGCTGGCCGACGCGCCAGTAGAGCAGGGTCAGGCTGGCGTTGACGGCCGTTGCCGCGCTGGTGCGGGCTTCGGCGATCAGTTGGCGGATGTCGGCGGCCAAACCGTCGGCCGGCAGGCCCGGCACTTTGGCCTGCCGGGGCGGATTGCCGGATCCTGCTGCCTTCCGTGGTGTCTTGCTCACGCTTCGGTTCCGACGATCTTTTTCAGCAAGCCTTCGCTGCGCTCCTCCAGTTCGAGGATTTCCTTGCGGATTTCGTCCAGGCTGCGCAAGGGTTTGGGCCGGTGGAAGTGGCGGGCGAAGGAGATTTCGTAGCCGATTCGGGTGCTGTCGGCGTCGATCCAGGCATCGGGGGCGAAGGGCAGCACCTCGCGCTTGAAGAAGGCTTCGATGCCGCCGGCTTCCTTGAGCGGCACCTGTTCGGTGTCGCGCAGTTCGGGGTCGGCTTCGTAGGTGGTGAGCCGGACTTGCGGCTTGCGCCTGCCCTTGGCGGTCGTCTCGGTCGCCTCGCCGTAATAGTTGCCGTAGAGGGCTTCCCGCTCCGGATCGGTGGGCGGATCTTCCGCCCCGATCTTGGCGATCACCGGCGGGGCGTTTTCGTCGCGCCAACTGACGGCGCGCAGCAAGATCTTCTTTTCCGAGGGGCCGAGCCGGATGGACAAATCCGCCAGCGCCGTCTCCACCTGCTCGCGGAACTGGTTGAAGTCGGGAAAGACCTCGGTGCCCAGAACGTCCGCGAGGCGCCGGGCGGTTTCAACCAAGCGGAGGTCGCGCTGCCAGGTGTCGGCGTCCAGCAGCTTGCGGCGGCGTTTTTCCGGCACCGCCCGGCGCCGTGGGGCGCTGTCCTCGTCCTCCTCGGCTTCCCGGTCGTCGCCCCGCAGCCATTGTTCCATCTCGGGCCGGATGCGGGCGAAGTCCCCGTAGAAGGCCTGGCCGAAAAGCTCATGGAGTTCGTGGCGCAGGGCCTCGTCGCCGCTGGCGAAACGCAGGGCCTCGATGCTGGCGCGCTTGAACTGGCTGCGCAGCCGCAGGGGACGCTCCACGGTGATCTTCCAGAAACCGAAGTCCTCGTTGTCGAAGACCTTGGAATGGTGGGTGTCTTCGGCGTGGTCGAAGGCTTCAAGGGTGGCGAGGATGCGGTCGATGTCTTCCGCGCCCAGTTCGCAGTTCTTTTTGCCGTAGTTGCGGCGCAGCGGCTGGAACCATTCGCTGGCGTCGATCAGTTGCACCTTGCCGCGGCGGTGGCCGGCCTTGCGGTTGGCCAGCAGCCAGATGTAGGTGGCGATGCCGGTGTTGTAGAACATGTTGAGGGGCAGGGCGATGATGGCTTCCAGCCAGTCGTTTTCCAGCACCCAGCGGCGGATGTTGCTTTCGCCCTGGCCGGCGTCGCCGGTGAACAGCGCCGAGCCGTTGTGGACCAGCGCGATGCGGCTGCCCAGCGCGGTCTTCTTCTTCATCTTGGCCAGCTTGTTCACCAGGAACATGAGCTGGCCGTCGGAGGAGCGGGTCACCAGCTTGAACTCGGGATCGCCGGCATGATCCACCACGAAACGCGGGTCGGAGATGCCGCGCTTGCCTTCGCTGCCGCCCAGCCGGACCAGGTCGCTCTTCCAGCTCTTGCCGTAGGGGGGATTGGAGAGCATGAAGTCGAATTCGTGGCGGGGAAACCGGTCGTTGCCGAGGGTGGACATGTCGACGCCGCCGACGATGTGGTCCGCCTTCATGCCTTCGCCCTTGATCAAGAGGTCCGCCTTGCAGATGGCGTAGGTTTCCGGATTGATCTCCTGGCCGTAGAGATGGATGGAGACCTGCTTGCCGTGGGCTTCGGCCAGCCGGTAGAGCTCTTCCTCGGCTACGGTGAGCATGCCGCCGGTGCCGCAGGCGCCGTCGTAGAGCAGATAGGTGCCCGATTCGATGCGGTCGGCGACCGGCACGAACATGAGCTTGGCCATGAGCCGGACCACGTCCCGCGGCGTGAAGTGTTCCCCGGCTTCCTCGTTGTTTTCCTCGTTGAAGCGGCGGATCAGTTCTTCGAACACCGTGCCCATGGCATGGTTGTCCAGGCCGGGCAGGACGATGTGTCCCTCGGCATCGCGCACCGGCTCCGGCGACAGGTTGATGCCGGGGTCGAGGAACTTCTCCACCAGAAAACCCAGGATATTGGCTTCGGCCAACTTCGGGATCTGGTTGCGGAAATTGAACTTGTCGAGAATCTCGCGGACATTCTCGGAGAAGCCGTTCAGGTAAGCCTCGAAGTTCTGCTTGTGCTGCTGCGGCGTGGCGGCCGACTTCAGATCGCGCAGAGTGAACGGGGAGATGTTGTAGAACGCCTGGTTGGTGGCGCCGAGCAGGCCGATTTCCTTGTTGGCGATACCGGCGTCGTCCAGCCTCTCGCTGAGCTCCCTGACCCGCTGCTTGGTCGGTTCCAGAGCCGCATCGAGACGCCGCAACACCGTCATCGGCAGGATGACATCCCGGTATTTGCCGCGGGAATAGATATCGCGGAGCAGGTCGTCCGCGATGTTCCAGATGAAATCTTGAATGCGCCGAAGCTCAGCGGGTTCCATGGGAATGGGCTAGGTGTAAGTATTCGATGGGTAATTTTCTCAGGGGCGCAGGCTGGAATGCCGCAGGGAATTCCGACATGGCTCAACGATCACTCGAATGCGCAGAAACTCCTTCCCGCATGCCATCTTGTCCTTTCGGAAAGTCTAAACAAACTATCTCGTCCACGGGTCCGCGAACCCACATTCAAATCAGCCGTCGCGCAGCGACTCCTCTTCGAAAACCAACCCACAAATCCGACAAAACCGCGAGCGTTGGGTTACGGTGCGCTCAAATGCATTCCGAACCGGAAGAAACAAACCAACGCGCACCTAACCCAACCTACGAAATCAACCCTAGGTGCCCACGGTCACTTCTTATCCGCCCCCTGCAACGCCAATCGAATCAAATCCTCGCTGGATTTACCAGCCGCCGGGATGCGCTTGATCATCGCGGCCGCATCCAGCGGTTTGAATCCCAGGGCGACCAGAGCACTGACGGCTTCCTGTGCAGGCGATTCTTCGCCACCCGGCAAATCCGGATCCGGAGCAGCGGTATCGCCGCCTTCGACCGCCGGCAACCGGTCGCGCAACTCGATCACCAGACGCTCGGCGGTCTTCTTGCCGATACCAGGGAGGCGCACCAGCCGGGCGGTGTTGTTGGCCCGTACGCAACGATTGAATTCGTCGACACCGATACCGGAGAGCACGCCCAGCGCCAGCTTGGCGCCGACGCCGGTGACCTTGATGAGCGTGCGGAACAGGCTGCGCTCGGCTTCGGTGAGGAAGCCGTAGAGGCTGTGGGCATCTTCCCGGACCGCCAGGTGGGTGTGCAGGGTCAGCGCCTCGCCCACTGCCGGCAGCTTGAAGAAGGTGGACATGGGTACGTCCACCTCATAGCCCACTCCGCCCACGTCCAGCACCAGGGACGGGGCCTTCTTCGCCACCAGGGTGCCGCGCAGGAAGCCGATCACCGCCGGCCGCCTGCCGCGGTCATGCGGCTGATCCGATTCAGGGTCTGCTGGGTATGGATGTGGCACAGGGCTACGCCGAGGGCGTCGCCGGCATCGGCCTGGAGGTCGTCGGTGAGTTTCAGCAAGACTTTCACCATGTGCTGCACCTGCTGCTTGTCGGCGCTGCCCTTGCCCACCAGGGCCTGCTTGACGGCGCGGGCGGCGTATTCGTAGACCGGTAGGCCCGCCGCCAGCACCCCGCAGATGGCGGCACCGCGGGCCTGCCCGAGCTTGAGGGCAGAGTCGGCGTTCTTGTGCACGAACACCTGTTCGATGGCCAAAACGTCGGGACGGTATTGGCGGACGACGGCGTGGACGCCGTCATAGATCTGCTTGAGCCGGTCGGGGAAGTTGTCGGATTCGGTGCGGATGCAGCCGCAGTCCACCAGCACCGCGTCGCGCCCGCCCTCGTCCACCAGCCCGTAGCCGGTGGAGCGGGAGCCGGGGTCGATGCCGAGGATGCGCGCCATGGGGGGCTAGGAGATTTTTTCGAGGATCTCCTCACTGATGTCGGCATTGGAATAGACATTCTGGACGTCGTCCAGATCTTCCAGCCGTTCCAGCAGGCGGATCATTTTCTCGGCGTCGTCGGCGCCCAGGGAG
>VEPB01000462.1 GCA_012026715.1 Methylococcaceae bacterium
TCGAGCCTGGATGGGCGGATCGCGGTCGGGGGGCGCGAAGAGGAAATGACGGTGCCCAAGGTCATGACCTCGGCCAACGATTTCCGGCTGTTGCAGGAGCTTGAGGCCCAGGCCGATTGCATTGTGGTGCACGGCGCCTATCTGCGGGCGCTGGCGGCGGGCCGGCTGGGCAATGTGCTGCAGATCGGCCAGCGCGACAGCGGCGCCGACCTGGCCGGCTGGCGCCGGGAAAACGGCTTGAGCCCGCAGCCGGCCATCGCCATCGTCAGCGCCAGTCTGGACTTCTCCATACCGGATAGCATCCGCGCCTTTGGCCAAACCTGCTTCATCGCGACCTGCGCTGACGCCGCCCCGGAGCGCATGGCGCATTGGCGGAACCAAGGCCATGAAGTCGTCGCCGCCGGTCAGAGTTCCTGGGTGGAAGCCGCAGCGCTCGTCCAGGAGCTGGGACGGCGCGGTTTCCGCAGCGTCTATCTCGGCTCGGGACCGCGCCTTTTGGAATCCATGGTGCGGGATGGTTGCCTGGATGCTCTGTTCCACACCATCACCCACCAACTGCTGGGCGGCGAATCCCCGGTGACCATGATTTCCGGGGGATTGCTCGGCGACGCCGGTCGGCTCCGGTTGCGCAGCCTTTATTACGACCCGGCCGAGCCGGCCGGGGCCGGGCAGTTTTTCGCCCATTACGGCTTGAGGGGGAAGCGGACATGAATCGCCTGGAGGCCGCCTTCCAAGCTCGACGCCCCCTGATCATGGGCATCCTCAACGCCACCCCCGACAGCTTTTCCGACGGCGGCAGGCACGGCACGGTGGAGGCCGCGGTGGCCCACGGCCTGGTGATGGCGGAAGAGGGGGCGGACATCATCGATGTCGGCGGCGAGTCCACCCGTCCCGGATCGGACCCGGTTTCCGCCGCCGAGCAGATCGCGCGGGTGGTGCCGGTGATCCGCCAACTGCGAGCCGGTTTGCCGGACGCGATCGCCATCAGCATCGACACCACCCGCGCGGAGGTGGCGACGGCGGCTCTGGATGCCGGGGCCGATTTCATCAACGACGTTTCCGCGGGGCGCGACGACCCGCATATGTTCGCCCTGGCGGCGCAACGCCGGGTGGCGCTGGTGTTGATGCACATGCAGGGCAGTCCTAAGACCATGCAGGACGATCCCCGCTACGAGGCGGTGCTGGACGAGGTGCTGGAGTTCTTGCTGGAGCGCAGCCGGCAGGCTCAGGCCGCGGGCGTCGCGCCGGAGCGGCTGATCCTCGATCCCGGCATCGGCTTCGGCAAGCGGCGCGACGACAATCTGAAACTGATGGCGGGCCTGGACCGTTTCACCGCCACCGGCTACCGGGTGTTGCTGGGCGCCAGCCGCAAGCGCTTCATGGGTGCGGTGTGCGGCGAGACCCGGCCCCAGCAGTTGGTGGCTGCCACGGTGGCCACCACGGCTCTCGGCGTGATGGCGGGGGTCGATCTCTTTCGGGTCCACGATGTCCGCGAAAACCGCCAGGCGGCCGACGTGACCCACGCCATCCGCCGTGCCGGGGCGGTTGGTTCCGCCGGTCGCGCGCGGTAACATGGCGGCCCCTTTCGGTTTCGCTCGCTCCATCATGTCAGCACGTTATGCCCTGGTTCTGATCGCCGTCACGGCCGGTTTTTCCACCGGCTGCGGCAGCACCGCCAAGCGGGTGGATGAACGCCCCCTGCCGGCCGCCCAACGCCATGAGTCCGAACCCGGGACGGCGCGCTCCGGCGCTTTGGTGGGCCGTTACTCGTCGCCCCGGGTGACTGGCGACTACGCCGGCTATCCGGCGGTCACCGCCTTCATCGACGAAATGGCGGCGCGCCACGGTTTTCCCAAGGACTATCTGGCCGGGGTGCTGTCGCAGGCGCATCGCAAGCAGTGGACGTTGGACTATCTGACGCGCGAGGCCGGACCGACGGTCGTCACCCCTCGGCCCGGCGCCTGGACCCGCTACCGCTCCAAATTTCTGACGGAACTTCACATCAACGGCGGCGTCTCCTTCTGGCAGCGCCACGGCCGCAGCTTGCAGCGGGCCTCGGAGCGCTATGGCGTGCCTCCGGAATACATTCTCGGCATCATCGGGGTGGAAACCCAGTTCGGCCGCAACGTCGGCGACCACCGGGTGCTGGATGCCCTCACCACCCTGGCGTTCGATTACCCCCGGCGCGCCGAATACTTCCGCGGCGAATTGGAAAAGTTTCTGTTGATGACCCGCAACGAACGCATCGATCCCGCCAAGCCGGTAGGCTCCTACGCCGGGGCGATGGGGCTGGGCCAGTTCATGCCCAGCAGTTTCCTGAGCTGGGCGGTGGATTTCGACGGCGATGGTCGGCGCGACCTGTGGCAGGCGGACGACGCCGTCGGCAGCGTCGCCAACTACTTCGTCGAACATGGCTGGCAGCGCGGTGAGCCGGTGGTGACGGCGGCGACCGCCACCAACGCCAATGTGCAGAACCTGGAGAGCGGCTATGACAGCCAATATGCCGCCGCCACCCTGGTGGCCAATGGCATCCGCCCGGCGGCGCCGCTGCCGGACGATGCCAGCCTCAGCCTGCTGCGACTGCGGGCGATCCGGGGCGACGAATACTGGCTGGGCCACAAGAATTTCTATGTGATCACTCGCTACAACCACAGCACTCACTACGCCATGGCGGTGTACCAGCTGGCCCAGGCGATCAAGCGGCGTTACCTGGAATCCCGCCAGGCGACGCGGTAACCGTCGCCGATCCCGTTCAACCCCTTCTGAGCCCACATGATGCGCGACGCCTCTCCTCGCACCGTTTACCTGAAAGACTACCGCCCGCCGGAATATCTGGTCGGGAATGTGGAGTTGACCTTCGACCTGGACGACCAGGATACCAAGGTGCTATCCCGCATGCGGCTGCAGAAAAACCAGGCGCCCGGCACCGACGACAACGCGCCCCTGGTGCTGGACGGGGAGAACCTGGAGCTGGAGGCGGTGCGGCTCAACGGAGAAACGCTGCCGCCCGCGCAATACCGGCTGGCGGCGGATAGCCTCACCATTCCCGGCGCGCCCAAGGTGGAGGTGTTCACCGTGGAGATCGAGACCCGCATCCACCCCAAGGCCAATACCGCCCTGGAGGGCCTGTTCGCCTCCGGTCCCATGCTGTGTACCCAGTGCGAGGCGGAGGGCTTCCGCAAGATCACCTATTTCCCCGACCGCCCCGACGTGATGAGCCGCTTCACCACCATCCTGATCGGTGACCGCGAGCATTATCCGGTACTGCTGTCCAACGGCAACAAGGTGGCCACCGGCGAGCTGAAAAACGGCCGTCATTGGGTCAAGTGGGAAGATCCCTTCCCCAAGCCCTGCTATCTGTTCGCCCTGGTGGCCGGCCGGCTGGACCACATTGCCGACCGCCACGTGACGGCTTCCGGGCGCGAGGTGCGGCTGGAGATCTACGTGGAGTCCCACGACATCGACAAGTGCGGCCACGCCATGGCTTCGCTCAAGCACGCCATGGAATGGGACGAGCGGGTGTACGGCCGCGAGTACGATCTGGATCTTTACATGGTGGTTGCGGTCAGCCATTTCAACATGGGGGCCATGGAGAACAAGGGGCTCAACATCTTCAACACCAAGTTCGTGCTGGCCCGGCCGGATACCGCCACCGATGGCGACTACGAGCACGTGGAAGGGGTGATCGGCCACGAATACTTCCATAATTGGACCGGCAACCGCATCACCTGCCGGGACTGGTTCCAGCTGAGCCTCAAGGAAGGCCTGACGGTGTTCCGGGACCAGGAGTTCAGCGCCGACCGCAGCTCGCGGGCGGTCAAGCGGATCGAGGACGTGAGCCTGCTACGCACCAAGCAGTTCGCCGAGGACGCCGGACCTTTGGCCCATCCGGTACGGCCGGATTCCTACATCGAGATCAACAACTTCTATACCCTCACGGTGTACGAGAAGGGCGCCGAGGTGGTGCGCATGATCCACACCCTGCTGGGGCCCGACGCCTTCCGCCAGGGCTGCGATCTGTACTTCCAGCGCCACGACGGCCAGGCCGTCACCTGCGACGATTTCGTGCAGGCGATGGAGGACGCCTCCGGCGTGGACCTGGGCCAGTTCCGGCGCTGGTACAGCCAAGCCGGCACGCCGGAGCTATACCTTCACGCCAATTACGATCCAGCTGCCGCCAGCCTGACCCTGCAGGTGCAGCAAAGCTGCCAGCCCACTCCGGGCCAGCCGATGAAGGAGCCGCTGCATATTCCCCTGCGGCTGGGCCTGGTGGGACCGGATGGCCGTGACTGTCCGCTGGTACTGGAAGGCGAAGCCACCGACGACGCGGCGACCGTCCGGGTTCTGGACGTCAAGCAGCCGCGCCAGAGCTTCCGGTTCGTCAACCTGCCGCAGCGCCCCGTGGTGTCGGCCTTGCGTGGATTTTCCGCGCCGGTGCGGCTGCATCTGGAGCAGAGCTACGGCGATCTGGCCTTCCTGCTGGCCCACGACCGCGATCCCTTCA
>VEPB01000472.1 GCA_012026715.1 Methylococcaceae bacterium
AATCAGGGATTTCTTTGACTTTTACCGGATCCCGGCCCGCAACCAGGACACTCGCAGACAGCGCAGCACGCCGTAGTCGTAGGCCCCTTCCAGCGCTTCGTAAAGAGGCTGCAGACGCAGCTGATCGCTCTCCGACAAGGCGCGCCAGACCGCTTCCAGCCGCCCGGCTTCCTCGCGCCCCATGGCGACCACTTCGCAGGCTTCGGCCAGTCCCTGCTCCACCGCCTGGGTCAGATGCCCCAACACGGTGGAAGGGGTTAGGCCGCGCTGAGCGGCGATGCGTTCCACCGTCATGCCCAGCCGGAACAGGGACAAGCTCTCAGCGGCGGACGACAAGGCGCTGACCGGTTCCGAGGCGGAATCTGCCGCGGCCTGGATGGCCTCCAGGAAATCCGCGCCGTAACGCTCCAGTTTGCGTTCCCCGATGCCCGGCAGCAGGGCCAGGTGCTCCAGGCTCTGAGGCCGCCGTTCCACCATTTCCTGCAGCACCACATCCTGCAAAATCACGTAGGCCGGCACCCCCTGTTCGTCCGCCAGGCGCCGCCGCACCCGCCGCAAGGCCTGCCACAGCCGCTCGTCCGAGGACGAGGTAAAGCGTGCCGGCGTACGCCGGGCATCCCGGCCGCGGCGTGGCTCCGGCTCGGCATCGCGGCGCAGCCGCACGGCCTCTTCGCCCCGCAACACGGGCCGCGCGGATTCGTGCAAGCGGAGCGCGCCGTAAGCCTCCAAATCGACCCCCAGATAGCCCCGGGCAATGAGCTGGCGGAACACCGACAGCCACTGCTTGTCGTCCAGCTCCCGGCCAATGCCGTAGGTGGTCAGCCGGTCGTGGCCGAGGCTGCGGATGCGCTCGTTGTCCTTGCCCAGCAGCAAATCGATGACGTAGTGGGCGCCGTAGCGCTGACCGCTGCGGTAGACGCAGGACAGCGCCTTGCGGGCCGGCTCGCTGGCGTCCCAAGTCTCCAGCGGCTGCAGGCAGTTGTCGCAGTTGCCGCAGGGCCGATCCATAAGGTCGCCGAAATACTGCAGCAGCGCCTGCCGCCGGCAGCCGGCCAGTTCGCAAAAGCCCAGCATGGCATCCAGTTTGTGGCGCTCGGTGCGCTTGTGTTGCTCGTCGGCCTCGGACGATTCCACCATGCTACGCAGGGTGATGACATCCTGCAGGCCATACACCATCCAGGCGTTGGCCGGCTGCCCGTCGCGGCCGGCACGGCCGGTTTCCTGGTAATAAGCCTCGCCGCTGCGGGGCAGGTCCAGGTGGGCGACGAAGCGCACGTTGGGCTTGTCGATGCCCATGCCGAAGGCGATGGTGGCCACCACGATCACCCCCTCCTCCCGCACGAAACGGCGCTGGTGCTGCTGGCGGGTTTCCGCCGGCAAGCCGGCGTGATAGGGCACCGCCCGCAGGCCCTTGGAGCAGAGCCATTCGGCGGTTTCCTCGACCTTGCGGCGCGACAGACAATAGACGATGCCGGCATCGCCCTCGTGCTCGCGCCGGATGAACTCCAACAACTGCTGGCGGCCGTTGCGCTTGGGGCCGATGCGGTAGCGGATATTGGGCCGGTCGAAACCACCGCAGAACACCCGGCCCTGCTCCAGTCCCAGCCGGGCGACGATCTCCTGGCGGGTGCGGGCATCGGCGGTGGCGGTCAGGGCGATGCGAGGAATCGAGGGGAATCGCTGGTGCAGCAGGGCCAGTTGCCAGTAATCGGCCCGGAAATCGTGGCCCCATTGGGACACGCAATGGGCTTCGTCGATGGCGAACAGCGCCACCGGCACCCGATCGAGCAGATCCTGGAAACGCTCGGTGAGCAGCCGCTCCGGCGCCACGTACAGCAGATCCAGTTCTCCGGATCGCAGCCGCGACTCCACCGCCCGCTGGGCTTCGGGAACCAGGGAGGAATTGAGAAAGGCCGCCTTCACCCCCAGTTGGGTCAAGGCGCTGACCTGGTCCTCCATGAGCGCGATCAGAGGCGACACCACGATGCCGGTGCCGGGCCGGATCATGGCGGGAATCTGGTAACACAGCGACTTGCCGCCGCCGGTGGGCATCAGCACCAAGGCATCGCCGCCGTCCAACAGATGGCCGACGATTTCCTCCTGGATACCGCGGAAGTGGGAATAACCGAAGACGCTGTGGAGCAGGGAGAGAGCGGATGCACGTGGATCGGACATGGCCCGACACTTTAACACGCGCCACCGCCAGGCATGAGCGTTGGGTTGGCGTGGCCACGCCAACCCAACAGGCTTCAGATAAAGGTCAGGGCAGGTTTTGCGCCGCTACCATGAAATAAAGCATGGGGATGGAGAACATGGTGTTGAAGCGGCTGGTCAGCATGGCGATGCGGGCCGCCGCCTTCTTCTCGTCGTCGGTGGCCTCCACCAGACCCAGCGCTTTTTGCTGGTTGGGCCAGATGATGTTCCAGACGTTGAAGGCCATGATCAGGCCCAACCACATGCCGACCCCGATGAAGGTGGCGGAACCGCCTTTAAAGTAGCCCAACAGCAAGGCTTCGATGGCATAGCCGATCCCGTTCAGGCTCAACAGAATCAGGCCGGTCACTACCGTCGACAGCGCCGCCCAGCGGAACCAGAACAGCGCGGCGGGAGCGATGACCTTGCCGATGGCGGGCTTCTGCTCGTCGGGAATCTTGGGCATGGAGGGAATCTGCACGAAGTTGAAGTACCACAGCAGACCGATCCACATGACGCCGGAAATCACGTGCATCCAGCGGAACAGGAAGGAGACCCACTTTGCCGACATCTGAACACTGCCGGTCGCCAGAGCCAAAACGATCACCAGGCCCAGGCCGAACAGCAGGGCCCGCTCCAATTTATCCAGGCCGAACTTAGCGATGTTTTCGATGAGCTTGATCATGACTTGTTTCATAACGTTCCTCCCGGGAATTTAAGAACTTATAGTTGGATGACGGTCCCACTGCGGGGCCTACTCGGGATCAATGCGTCCTCCCTGCGCCGGCACGGAACCGGCCGGCCATGACCTCAGGAATTTGAAATCGAGACCATGTCCGTGACTCTCATCGACCTGGATTCTGCGGGTGTTTGCCAAGCGATGCAACGAAAAATCGGTGCCACGCCTCGATGAACTGCGGGCTGCCTCGCCGAACCAGACAGAAACTCCGGGAACGATCCCCCGTCAGCCCTTCACACACACCACCTGCTTCAGGGTATGGACGATCTCCACCAGATCCGACTGGGCCGCCATCACCGCGTCGATATCCTTGTAGGCCATGGGAATCTCGTCGATCACATCCTTGTCCTTGCGGCATTCGATGCCTTCGGTCGCCTTCTTCTGATCGGCCAGCGTGAAACGCCGCTTCGCCTCCGAGCGCGACATCACCCGACCCGCCCCGTGACTGCAGGAACAGAAGGACTGCTCCTCCCCCTTGCCGCGCACGATGTAGGACCGCGCCCCCATGGAGCCGGGGATGATGCCCAGTTCGCCCTGACGCGCCGACACCGCGCCCTTGCGGGTCACGAAGATGTCGTGGCCGAAGTGGTGCTCGCGCTGGACGTAGTTGTGATGGCAGTTGACCGCTTCCACTTCCGCCTGGAACGGCTGGCTCATCACGCTGCGCACCGCTTCCACCACGTGCTTCATCATCAGCGCACGGTTGCGGCGGGCGTAGTTCTGGGCCCATTCCACCGCCTGCACGTAGTCGGCGAAATGCTCGGTTCCCTCCGGCAGATACGCCAGGTCGGCGTCCGGCAGGTTGATGAAATGCCGGCGCATATCCTCCTTGGCCAGTTCGATGAAGCGGCTGCCGATGGCATT
>VEPB01000050.1 GCA_012026715.1 Methylococcaceae bacterium
ACATCACCGCCGCGCGCTGGCAGAAGTGCGTGTGGAACGCACCCTTCAACCCCCTGTCGGTCCTGTCCGGGGGCCTCCCCACCTCGGAAATCCTGAGCCATCAGGAAAACCTGGTACGCGCCATCATGGCCGAGATTTGCGCCATCGCCCAAGCATCCGGCCACCCTTTGCCGGCCGACGTCATCGAACACAACGTTGAACACACCCGTGCCATGCCTCCCTACAAGACCAGCATGCTGCTGGACTTCGAGGCCGGTCGCCCCATGGAAACGGAGGCGATCCTGGGCAATGCGGTGCGCGCCGGCCACAGCCTGGGGGTCGCAATTCCCCACCTGGAAACCGTTTACGCGCTGATGAAACTGCGGGAGGCCGCGAGCGCCGGGGCCAGCCGGCCCCGGCCGGAACGCGACCGAAAAGACGGGTGCTAGTGCACGCCCTTGGCGTTGAGATCCTTGCCGAATAGCTTGTCGGTCTGCAGGATGTGCTTGGTCAGCCAGTCCCGCAGAAAATTCATGATCTCCGAAGTCAGGGCCGCATCGCCCTTGTCGAACTTGCCCTTGAAGGCAGCCACTTCTCCCACCAGCTTCTTGTGTTCCTCCTTGTGCGCCGCCTGATTGGGGTACTGATGCTTATCCATCAGCTTTTCCTCGAATCCGAAATGGTAGACGGTGTAGTCCACCAATTCGTTGAGCACTTTACCCAACACATCCTTGCCTTGACCCGCCCGCATGGCGTCGTTGAGCTGGTTGGCCAGATCGACCAATTTCTTGTGCTGATCGTCAATGTCCTTGACACCGACGCTGAATACGCTCGACCAAGTTAGTAGTGACATCGTCGCCCTCCACTATCGCGTTTGGATTTTTCGGGAATACATCTGAAATTCTGAAAACGCACCGTTGCTTTGGCCTACCCCCGTCGCTTAGTGTTTGAACCGCTTGACGGCTCCGTCAAGTCCCGCAACCGACCGCTCCAGGGCGACCGCCGTTTGAGTGGCCGATTCCACGGCGGAGTCGGTCATCTTCAACATCTCGGCAATCTGCTCCACGTTTTCGACGATATCGGCGGAACGGCTGATCTGCTCCGCCACTGCGCCGGCGATGCGGTTGATCTTTTCCAGCGTCTCAACGGCTTCCCCTTCGATCTGGCGCAACGACCCCGCCGCCGTTTCGGACTTGACCACGCCTGCATCGATCAAGGGCTGGACCGCCTCCATCGCTCTGACCACTTCTCCGGTTTCAGACTGGATCTCGGTGATCATGGACGATACGTCCACCGTCGCGCTGGCGGTGTGTTCCGCCAGTTTGCGCACCTCCTCCGCAACCACCGCGAATCCTCGCCCCTGGGCACCGGCCCTGGCTGCCTCGATCGCCGCATTGAGCGCCAACAGATTGGTCTGGTTGGCGATCCCCTTGATTAGATTGATGACGGCGCTGATTTTTTTGGACCCTTCCTGCAGCCGGGTGATCTTGCCGGCGGTTTCCTGAGTCATGGCCTTGATGGCAGCCATCTCCTCCAAGGTTTCGGCCAGCGAACCGGCACCGCTGACCGACAAGCTCACGACCTGCTTGGAGTGCTGCTCGGTCTCGCCCACCAGGGCCGACATATCGTTGATCCGGTCCCGAATCTCGTTGATGGTTTCGGTAGTCTGACTGGTGGATCCGGCCTGCATCTGCGAGGCGAAGCTGATCTCGTTGGATTGAGCGGACATCTGCTGCACGCTGGCATTGACGTCGCGAGCGTTTTGCTCGATCTGCGAAACGATGGCCCTGAGTTCCTTCTGCATCTGCGAGATGCCGTGAAGAATGCTGGAACTGTCGTGGCGGGCCAGTTCGATCGGCGTATCCAGAGAGCCTTCGGCGATGCGATTCACCACCTCGACCACAAAATCAGGATCGCCGCCCAATTGCCCCATCACTTGCCGTGCCAGGTAGTAAGCCAAACCACAGATGGCGGAAACCGCAAGCGCCGTCATCAACCACATTCGCCACAGCACCGACGGATCGTCGACCGAAGCAACCGCCACCAGATTTAGTCCCACCACGGTCACCAGCACCACCACCATCAGGAGCAGGAATTTGCCCTTGACGGGCAGCCGTCGCAAGGATTTCAGCAGGTCCTCAAGTCCCGGCATAGGTCCCTCCCAAGTCAGGTGACACCAACGATTGTTGTCTTAGGCGAAGCATAGCAGCGGCTGGTGGTTCCGGCTCAGGATGAGCGGCAACGCACCACAGGACGATGGGTGACCACCGGTGAGGTGAAATAACCCAAGAGATAGGGGGGTGCCGCCCGTCAGTCCAACGCCATATGGCCGTCTTCCAAGACTGGCGCCCTCGATCTAGGCGGCATAGACAT
>VEPB01000539.1 GCA_012026715.1 Methylococcaceae bacterium
GGCGACACGATCGCCGTCACCCCGGTATTGGTCGCCCGTAGCAGATAGCGCCCGGACTCCAGCGCCCGCATGCGGGCCATCTGCAGATGCTGATCCGGCTCGAGGGAGCGGCCGAACCAGGCGTCGTTGGTGACATTGACAACATAGGCCGCCTCCGGAAGCCCGAACCGGGACTCGTGGCCAAATCCATCCTCATAACAAATGGAAGCCGCCAACGGATAGCCGCCGGCCCGCAGCAGAGCCTGCCGGTCGCTGCCGCGCTCGAAATTGGCCATGGGAATCTCCAGCAACTCGGCGACGAAGCCGAAAACGCTACGGATCGGCAGGTATTCACCGAACGGGACCATGTGCCGCTTGAAATACATGCCGGATTCGCTGCCGACCGCCACCAGGGCGTTGTAGTAGCGCCCGCTCGCCTGATCCATCACCGGCATGCCGATCAGCAGATCGGTGCCGCGAGCCACCGCCTCGGCTGCCAGATCGCGCAGAAAGCGGTCCTTCACCTGATGATAGAAAGCGGGCACGGCGGTTTCAGGCCACACCACCACCCTGGCGTCGAAATGCAGCCGGGTAAGGTCCCGGTAATGCTGCAGGGTCGCCTTCTGGATTTCCGGCTGCCATTTCTGCGCCTGGCCGATGTTGCCCTGAATCAGGGCGACGGCGATGGCGGGACCGGCGGGTTCCGTCCATTGAATCCGGGCCAGCCCGGCCGCAACCAGCCAGACGGCCGCAGCGAAACACAGCGCGGCCAGCCGGTCGCGGCGGGTCCAGCCAAAGCCGGCGGCGATCGAGACCGAAGCCGCTACCAGAGCCGTGGCGAAAGCCACCCCGTAGCCGCCCAGCAGCGGTGCAAATCCCAATCCCAGCGCCGTATCGACCTGGGTGTAGCCGAGCTGGAGCCAGGGAAAGCCGGTGAACATCCAGCCCCGCAGCCAATCCGCGCCCACCCAGGCCAACGCCGCGCCGACGACTGTTTGCCACGGTCCCGCGCCGAGGCCAGTCAGCCGGCGCGCGCAATAACCGGCCAGGGCGCCGTAAGCCGCGAGATACGCCACCAGCAGGCCGGTCAGCGCGATCCCTTCGCCCACGTCGGCGCCACCGAAATCGTGCATGCTGGCATAGACCCAGGAGACGCCGGTTCCGAACTGGCCGAGCCCGAACAGAAAACCGCGCAACGCCGCCCGGCGCGGGGTCGAATGACGCCACAGCACGGCCATGAGCGCCACGCAGAGGATGGCCAGTAAGGCGAGGCTGTAAGGCGCGAAGGAGAAGGGAAACAGGGCTCCGGCAGCGGCGGCGGTCAGGTCGAGAGCCGGCTGGGAAAGGCGTCGCTTACGCGCCGGAGTCACTCCCGCCCTCCGCTTCGGAGAGGATGGTGAGCTTGAGCAGATGGACCCGCCGGTCGTCGGCGCGGATCACCACAAAGCGGAACTGGCCCAGATCGACCCGTTCGCCCCGGCGGGGCACATGCCCCAAGTGGTGGACGATCAGTCCCCCGATGGTATCGAATTCCTCGTCGCAGAGATCCGCGTCGAAATACTCGTTGAAGTCCTGGATGGGGGTCAGCGCCTTGAGGGTGTATTCCTGGTCGCTCTTGCGGAAGATGTATTCTTCCTCGCCGAAGTCGTGCTCGTCTTCGATCTCCCCGACGATCTGCTCCAACACGTCCTCGATGGTCACCAGCCCGGCGGCGGCGCCGTATTCGTCCACCACGATGGCCATGTGAGTACGGGCAGCGCGAAATTCCCGCAGCAGCACGTTGAGCCGCTTGCTTTCCGGGACGAACTGGGCCGCCCGCATCACCTCCCGGACCTTAAGATTGCGATCCTTGAGGGCGATCGCCAGGATGTCCTTGACCAGCAGCACGCCGACCACCTCGGCGCGGTCGTCGCCGATTACCGGATAGCGGGAATGGGCCGACTCCACCACCAGGGGAAACACGGTCTCCAGCTCGGCCTCCTGAGGCACCACCACCATCTGGGCGCGGGGAATCATGATGTCGCGCACCCGCAGTTCGGAGAACTGCATGACGCCCTCGATCATGGCGAGGGCCTCCGGGTCGATCACGTGCCGCTTCTGGGCATCCCTCAGCACGCCCAGCACATCTTCCCGATCCTCCGGCTCACCGGTCAGGAAGTGACCGAGCCGCTCCAGCCAGGAGCGGTGTTCGCCGCCCGATTCCTCGCTCATATCTACTCGACCTCGTAAGGGTTCGGGAAACCGAGTCCGGCCAAAATGGCGATTTCCCGCGATTCCATGTTCAACGCATCGTCCTCGTCCAGATGATCGTAGCCACGCAGATGCAGGGTGCCGTGTACCACCATGTGAGCCCAGTGAGACTCGGGAGATTTGTCCTGCTCCGCCGCTTCCCGCTCGACCACCGGCGCGCAGATCACCAGATCACCAAGGATAGCCGTCTCGATGCCGGGCGGTGCCTCGAACGGAAAGCTCAACACATTGGTCGCGCCCTGCTTGTGGCGGTAGAGCCCGTTGAGCTCGCTGCTCTCGGCTTCGTCCACCAGCCGGATGACCAACCCCCCTCTCGTGTCAGACTCCAAGGCTGCCTCGGCCCAGCGTTGCAGCGTCTGGTCGGATGGCAGGCCGGGCGCGGTGCTGGCCCTTTGCACTTCAAGCTGCATCGTCGTCGCAGTGCGTCCGGTCGTAAGCCTCGTACGCCGACACGATGCGCTGCACCAGGGGGTGGCGCACCACGTCTCGGGCGGTGAAGAAGCTGAAGCTGATGCCCTCGACCTCGCGCAGCACCCCCAATACGTGCCGCAACCCCGATTCCTTGTTTCTGGGCAGATCCACCTGGGTGATATCGCCGGTCACCACGGCGCGCGAGCCGAACCCCACCCGGGTCAGAAACATCTTGATCTGCTCGGTGGTGGTGTTCTGGGCTTCGTCGAGGATGATGAAGGAATCGTTGAGGGTGCGGCCACGCATGAAGGCCAGGGGCGCCACCTCGATCACGCTGCGCTCGATCAGCTTGGCCACCCGCTCGAAGCCCAGCATCTCGTACAAGGCGTCGTACAGCGGTCGCAGATAGGGATCGATCTTCTGAGCCATGTCGCCGGGCAGAAATCCCAGCCGCTCACCGGCTTCCACCGCCGGTCGGGTGAGCACCAAGCGGCGCACCTCGTCCCGCTCCAATGCCGCCACCGCGCAAGCCACCGCCAGATAGGTCTTGCCGGTACCGGCAGGACCCACTCCAAAATTGATATCGTGGTCCAGGATGTTGCGCACGTAAGCTTGCTGATTGACGCCACGCGGCCGAATCACCGCCCGTTTGGTGCGGATGCACAGTTCATCGTCTTCGCCTTTGGCGGCCGCGCCGCCGGCAACCAGCTTGTCGACGCTGGACTCCTGCAGCAGCAGATGAACCCGCTCGCCGGTGATGACTTCCCGCGAACCCAGTTCGAACAGAACCTCGATCACCTTGCGGGCCGCTTGGGCCGGCTGGGCCGAGCCGATCACCTGAAACTGGGTGCCGCGGTTGACGATTTCGACCCCCAGGCGACGTTCGATCTGCTTGAGATTTTCGTCGAACTGGCCACACAGGTTCGCCAGACGCTCGTTGTCGTCCGGCAGCAGGGTGAAGCGCAGTTGATTGGGGTGACTGGCCAACTCAGGCGACCGCCGCGACGGGAGCGACGGCGGGATCGGAAGGACTGGCGAGTCGGCCCCGCAGGGAATTGGGCAAGGCTTCCGCGATGGCCACATCGACGAAGCTGCCGATCAGCTGGGGCGGGCCGTCGAAGTTGACCACCCGATTGTTTTCGGTGCGACCGCACAGCTGGCCGAAATCCTTGCGCGCCACGCCTTCCACCAGCACCCGCTGAACGGTACCCACCATGTCGGCGGAAATCTGAGCGGCCATGGCAGCGATGCGCTGTTGCAAGCGAGCCAGCCGCGCCTTCTTGGTTTCCAGGCTGACGTCATCGGCCATCTCGGCGGCGGGAGTTCCGGGACGGGCGCTGTAGATGAAACTGAAGGAATGGTCGAAGCCCAACCGTTCGATGAGTTCCATGGTCTGTTCAAAATCCGCCTCTGTCTCCCCCGGAAAACCGATGATGAAATCCGACGACAGGCTCAGGTCGGGGCGGGCGGCGCGCAGTTTCTGCACCAGATCGATATAGTCGTCGCGCCCGTGCCCCCGCTTCATCAGCTTGAGGATGCGGTCGCTGCCGCTCTGCACCGGCAGGTGCAGGTGACTGACCAGCTTGGGAATGTCCCGGTAAGCCTCGATCAAGGCGTCGGTCATTTCCACCGGATGGGAGGTGGTGTAGCGGATCCGCTCGATACCGTCGAGGGCGGCCACGTAGTAAAGCAACAGGGCGAAGTCGGCGATGTCGCCGTCTTCCATCTCGCCCCGATAGGCGTTGACGTTTTGGCCCAGGAGGTTGACCTCTCGAACGCCTTGAGCGGCCAGCGCGCGGATTTCCCCAAGCACGTCCTCCAGCGGCCGGCTCACTTCCTCGCCGCGAGTGTAGGGCACCACGCAGAAGCTGCAGTATTTGCTGCAACCCTCCATCACCGATACAAAAGCTTTGGGGCCTTCGGCGCGCGGTTCCGGCAGGGCATCGAACTTTTCGATCTCCGGGAATGAAATGTCGATCACCGGACGATGGCTCGCTTCCGATTTCGCCAACAACTCCGGCAACCGATGCAGAGTTTGCGGCCCGAACACCAGATCCACGAACGGCGCTCGCGCCTGCAGGGCTTCGCCCTCCTGGCTGGCGACGCAGCCTCCCACCCCGATCTTGACGCCGGGACGCTTGGACTTCAGCGGGCGCCAGCGGCCCAGCTGGGAGAACACCTTCTCCTGGGCCTTCTCGCGGATGGAACAGGTATTGAGCAGCAGCAGATCGGCGGCTTCGGGATCGTCGGTGAGCTGGTAGC
The DNA here is from genome assembly GCA_012026715.1 of Methylococcaceae bacterium. GTDB lineage: Bacteria > Pseudomonadota > Gammaproteobacteria > Methylococcales > Methylococcaceae > VEPB01. The sequence goes on from VEPB01000539.1 coordinate 4,903, forward strand.
CGTGAGACCGTTCGAGCACATCCCGCATCTTGGCGGAATCGTATTCGTTCATCTGGCAGCCGAAGGTCTCGATGTAGAGCTTTTTGGACATTCAGTAGGGGCGCGGGGCCGCGCCCGGAAATTTAAGTCAGCATTCATTCTACCAGAATCCGCCCCGCGGTCACCGTTACCCGACTGGGACCGGCCATCGGAGGAATATGGCAAACTATCGATCTCTCCTGCCTTCCAAACCCCGATGCCCCCCTCCTTCATCCATCTTCGCCTGCATACCGAATACTCCATGGTCGACGGCCTGGTCCGGGTCAAGCCCCTGGTCAAGCAGGTCGCCAAGCTGGGGATGCCGGCGGTGGCGGTGACCGACCAGTCCAACCTGTTCGCCCTGGTGAAGTTCTACAAGGCAGCCATGGCGGAAGGCGTCAAGCCCATCGCCGGCGCCGACGTGTGGGTCTATAACGAGCAGGACCCAACGACACCGCAGCGGCTGACCCTGCTGGTCCAGAGTCAAGCCGGCTATCGCGTCCTCACCGAATTGCTGTCGCGCAGCTACCAGGAGAACCAGCATCAGGGCGTGCCCATGCTCATGGAGGACTGGCTGGAGAATGCCAATGACGGTCTGATCGTGCTGTCCGGCGGGCGCGAAGGGCGGATCGGTGGAGCCCTGCTGGCCGGCCGCACGGACGAGGCCCGCCGCGAAGCGGAGCGGATGCTGGAGCGCTTCGGCGACCGCTTCTATCTGGAGCTGCAGCGCACCGGCCGGCCCCGCGAAGAAGCGTATATCGAAGCCGCGGTGGATCTGGCCGCCGAACTGGGCATTCCTCCGGTGGCCACCAACGACGTGCGCTTCCTTTCGTCGTCCGATTTCGATGCCCACGAGGCGCGGGTCTGCATCCACCAGGGCCGGGTGCTGGACGACCCCCGCCGTCCGCGGGATTACAGCGAACAGCAGTATCTGCGCAGCCCGGAGGAAATGCAGGAACTGTTCTCCGATCTGCCGGCGGCGCTGGAAAACACCGTCGAGATCGCCAAGCGCTGCAACCTCGAACTGACCCTGGGAAAGAACTACCTGCCGGATTTTCCGGTGCCCGAGGGCATGACCATCGAGGAATTCTTCGCCGAGGAGTCCCGCAAGGGTCTGGAGCAGCGTCTGCAGGTGCTGATGCCGGGTGCGCCGCAGGAAAAGCGCCAGCCCTATCTGGAGCGGCTGGAAATCGAGATCGGGGTCATCAACCAGATGAAGTTTCCCGGCTATTTCCTCATCGTCGCCGACTTCATCCAGTGGGCCAAGAACAATGGAATACCCGTCGGTCCGGGCCGCGGTTCCGGTGCCGGCTCCCTGGTAGCTTATGCGTTGAAGATCACCGACCTGGACCCCATGCAGTTCGAACTGCTGTTCGAGCGATTCCTCAATCCGGAGCGCGTGTCCATGCCCGACTTCGACGTGGACTTCTGCATGGAGCGGCGCGACGAGGTGATCGACTACGTGGCCCGCCACTACGGTCGCGACCGGGTGTCCCAGATCATCACCTACGGTTCCATGGCCGCCAAGGCCGTGGTGCGCGACGTCGGCCGGGTCTTGGGCCACGGCTACGGCTTCGTCGACAGGATCGCCAAGCTGATCCCCTTCGAACTGGGCATCACCCTGGACAAGGCCCTCAAGGACAGCGAGGACCTGCGCAAGGCCTACGAGACCGACGAGGAGGTCAAGGCCATCATCGACCTGGGGCAGGCGCTGGAAGGCATCACCCGCAATGCCGGCAAGCACGCCGGCGGCGTGGTCATCGCACCCTCCAAGCTGATCGACTTCAGCCCGCTCTACTGCGAACAGGGGGGCGCCAACCTGGTCACCCAGTTCGACAAGGACGACGTGGAAGCCGTGGGCCTGGTGAAGTTCGACTTCTTGGGGCTCAGGACCCTGACCATCATCGACTGGGCCATGGCCACCATCAACAAGGACCGTGCGGCCAGGGGCGAGGAGCCCATCGACATCGCCCTGATCCCCCGCGACGATCCGCCCACCTACGCCCTGCTCAAGCGCAAGGCCACCACCGCCGTATTCCAGCTGGAATCCCGCGGGATGAAGGAACTGATCGGACGGCTCTTGCCCGACTGCTTCGAGGACATCATCGCCCTCGTGGCCCTGTTCCGGCCGGGACCGCTGCAGTCGGGCATGGTGGACGACTTCGTCAACCGCAAGCACGGCAAGGCCAAGGTGGATTATCCCCACCCGGACCTGGAGGGCATCCTCAAGCCCACCTACGGCGTCATCGTCTACCAGGAACAGGTGATGCAGATCGCCCAGGTGCTGGCCGGCTACACCTTAGGTGGCGCCGACCTGCTGCGGCGCGCCATGGGCAAGAAGAAGCCGGAGGAGATGGCCAAGCAGCGGGAGATCTTCGTCGGCGGGGCCACCGGCCGCGGGGTGGACGAGAAGGTCGCCGCGCACATCTTCGACCTGATGGAGAAGTTCGCCGAATATGGCTTCAACAAATCCCATTCGGCCGCCTACGCCCTGGTTTCCTACCAGACCGCCTGGCTCAAGCATCACTACCCGGCGGAGTTCATGGCCGCCGTGCTGTCCGCCGATATGGACAACACCGATAAGGTGGTGGTGCTGATCGAGGAATGCCGCGACATGAAGCTGGCCATCGTGCCGCCCGACGTCAACCGCTCCCAGTTCCGCTTCACCGTCGGCGCCAAGGGCGACATCGTCTATGGCCTGGGCGCCATCAAGGGCGTGGGCGAGAATGCCATCGACGACATCATCAAACAGCGGGGGGCCGGCGGGACCTTTAAAGACTTGTTCGACTTCTGCCGCCGCATCGATCTGCGCAAGGCCAACCGCCGGGTGCTGGAAGCGCTGATCCGCGCCGGCGCCCTGGACGGGCTGCACCCCAACCGGGCCCAGCACATGGCCAATTTGACCAATGCCCTCAAGGCGGCGGAACAGCACGGCTCCATGGAACAGACCGGCCAGGACGATCTGTTCGGCATCCTCGGCGAACCCGCCGCCGTCAGCGATCCGCCGCCCCTGCAGGAAGCCGTGGAACCCTGGAGCGAAAGCCAGCGTCTGGCGGAAGAAAAGGCCACCCTGGGCCTTTACCTGACCGGCCACCCCATCGCCCAGTACGAGGCGGAACTGGCGCATTTCGTCACCGCCCGGTTGGGCAACCTCAACGTGGAGGAATCCCGCGGCTATCGCAAGGTCGAGAACCGCGCCGTGGTGGCGGGGCTGGTGGTGGACCTGCGGACCCGGCAGAACAAGAACGGCAAGCGCATGGGCTTCGCCGTGCTGGACGACCGTACCGGCCGGTTGGAGGTCGCGGTGTTCTCGGAAGTGTTCGACCGCTTCCACGATCAGATCGTCAAAGACTCCCTGCTGGTGGCCGAAGGCAACCTCGCCATGGACGAATTCTCAGGTCAGCCGCGCCTCACCGCCGAAGAACTCTACAGCGTCGAACAGGCCCGGTCCCGCTTCGCCAAACACCTGCGGATCCGGTGGACTGCCAACGGTACCGGCGTCGATAGCCTGACCGAACTGCTCGGCCCATTCCGCGGCGGCAGTTGTCCCATCGTGGTGGACTACCGCAACGCCCATGCTCAGTCGACCCTGCAACTGGGTGAAACCTGGCGGGTCCATCCCGGCGACGAATTGCTGCGGCGACTGCAGAAGCGGTTGGGCGACGCTAACGTCCAGCTGGCTTATCAATGACGCCGGCGGGATTGCGCTACAATCGGACTTCCGCCTGCCAAGTGCCCGGAGCCATTCCTTTTCCATGACTGTTCGCCCGTATCTATTTGCCGCCTTCGCGCTATTCGGCCAGGCCAAGGCTCAGGATCTGATGGGAATTTACGACCAGGCCTTGCAACATGATCCGAGCCTTAAGGAATCCCAGGCCACCCTCCACTCGGCCGAGGAATATCGTCCGCAAGGGATCGCCAGACTAATGCCACAGATCAGCGCGACCGCCACGCTCAACCGGAACAGCGTGCTGACCAAATCCACCAGCTTCGTCCAGAACACCATCGCGGGCGGGCGCAATCTGGGATACTGGGACAGTAGCGGGACGCTGCGCCTGGTTCAGCCGATTTATCACCACGAGTACTGGGTTCAGCTCAGCGCGGCCGACAACCAGATCGCCAAGGCCCAGGCCAATGCTGAAAACGCCTTGCAGAACCTTGGCTTGCGAACCGCTCAAGGTTATTTTGACCTACTCTACGCGCTGGACAGCCTGGAATTCGCCAAAGCCGAGCGGCAAGCGCTGGAGCGCCAGTTGGAGCAGGCCAAGGCGCGGTTCGAGGTGGGCCTGATCGCCATCACCGACGTCAACGAAGCCCAGGCCGGTTACGACCAAGCCAGCGCCAACATCATCAAGGCTGAAAATGAACTCGACAACGCCCGCGAGGCCTTGCGGGAGTTCGTCGGCGAGTTCGATACCGAGGTGCGCGGCCTGGGTGAAAGCATTCCGCTGCCCCCGCCGGCTCCGGCCGATCTCGAGCAGTGGGGCCAGCGCGCAACCGAGGCTAACCTGGGCGTGATCGCACTGGAGAACGACGCCGAGATCTATCGCAAGACCATCGAACTGCGCTTTGCTGGCCACCTGCCCGCGGTGGACTTGGTGGGCACCGCCGGATTCACCGACAACAATCGTCCTTTCGGTGCGTCGACCGAATCTCAGACAATCGGCATCCAGGCCACCCTGCCGCTGTTCCAGGGCGGCATGATCAACTCCCAGATCGCCCAGGCCCGTTACGATCTGGAAGCGGCGCAGGAACGGCTCGACAAGCAGCGCCGCGCCGCCAACAAGCAGGCCAAGAACGCCTACCGCGGCGTCCTTTCGTCGGTGGGA
>VEPB01000519.1 GCA_012026715.1 Methylococcaceae bacterium
CCGTCGTAACGGGCGGTGTGGGCGAAGCTCTTCGCGGCCAGAAGGAATCGGGTTTCCTGGGAGAGCGCGCCACCGCTGCCGCGAAGTTCGGCGATCAACGCCGGATAGTCCGCCGGTTCGACCACCACGGCGACCGAGTCGTGGTTCTTGGCGGCGGCGCGGATCAAGGCGGGTCCGCCGATGTCGATGTTTTCGATGGCGGTGGGCAGGTCGCAGCCGGGCCGGGCCACGGTCTGCTCGAAGGGGTAAAGGTTCACCACCACCAGATCGATGGGGGCGATGCCGTGGCTTGCCATGATGGCGTCGTCGATCCCGCGCCGCCCCAGAATGCCGCCATGGACCTTGGGATGGAGGGTCTTGACGCGGCCGTCCATCATTTCCGGAAAGCCGGTGTAGTTCGACACCTCGATCACCGCCAGCCCTTGGTCAGCCAAGAGTTTGGCGGTTCCGCCCGAAGAGATGATTTCGACGCCGAGATCGCGCAGGACCTGGGCGAGTTCCACTGCCCCGGATTTGTCGGAAACACTGATGAGGGCGCGCTTGATGGTTACATTCATGGGAATTCCGATGGCGGTCTGGCGGCCTTGGAGGCGCCGGAGCGTGAGGTGGATGAGGTTCCTATTCCAGCCCGTGCAGGCTGATTTTCTTGCGGAGGGTGCTGCGGCTCAGCCCCAAAGCCAGCGCCGCCTTGCTCTGGTTGTGGCCGTAATGTTCCAGGACCGTATGGATCAGCGGCCGCTCGACCGCGGTCATGACCATTTCATAAAGATCGCTGACCGCGTGGCCGTCCAGTTTGTCGAAATAGTCCAACAGCGCGCTGCGCACGTGATCGCCGAGCAGCAGTTCTTCGTGGCCTGGGGCGCGGGGCGTCGGGGCGTCGCGATCGAATTCCGAGGGCTCGGTGCTCATGCGGCTTTGTCCTGGGGGCTGGGGGCTAGAAGCTGTAACGTCAGATCGATTTGGCGTCGGCCGTCCGCAGCCTGGTAAATCCTTTGCAACAAGTCGGTGTCGCAGTGTTCCCAATGCCGGGAATACCAGCCGACATGCTTGCGGGCTATGCGCACCCCGGCCGGTTGTCCGTAAAACTGGTGGAGGGCGCCGAGATGCGCCGTGACCACCCGTCGGCGTTCGTCGTCAGTTGGCGGCGTCCCCGGATTGCCGGTTTCGAGAAATCGGTGAATCTGACTCAACAACCAGGGCCTTCCCAAGGCGGCTCGACCGATCATGACCGCGTCGGCGCCGGTCTGGTCGAGGATGCTCTTGGCTCTTTCCGGCGAATCGATGTCGCCGTTGGCAATGACCGGCAATCGGATCGCCGCTTTCACGTCGCCAATTGTATGGTACTCGACCGGGCCGGAGAAGCCGCAGGCGCGGCTGCGGCCGTGAACCGTCAGGGCAGCGATGCCGCTCTCCTGGGCGATGCGGGCGATGGCGACCGCGTTGCGTTTGGCCGGATCCCAGCCGGTGCGGATTTTCAGGGTCACCGGGACGTCGACGGCCGCCACCACGGCGTCGAGAATGCGGGCCACCAGCTTCTCGTCGCGAAGCAGCGCGGAGCCGGCAGCCACGTTGCACACCTTTTTCGCCGGGCAGCCCATGTTGATATCGATCAGTTGGGCGCCCCGCGTCACGTTCAACCGGGCCGCCTCCGCCATGCGCTCCGGATCGGCACCGACGATCTGGATGGCGCGAACTCCGGTTTCTCCGCGATGATCGCAGCGCAGCAGGGTTTTGCGGTCGTCCTGCAGGGCCGGGATCGACGTCACCATTTCCGAATAGGCCAGCGCGGCGCCGTAGGATCGGCAGATTTGCCGAAACGGTCGGTCCGTGATGCCGGCCATCGGGGCAAGCAATACCCGGCCGGGCAGCGTGTAGGGACCGATCTGCATGGGGTTTGGATTGACGATGGGGGGCGGAGAAGTCTAAACGGAAGCTGCGGCCGCGGCAATCGCTTCGCGCATCGCTGCGGCTAATGCTGGTGGCCTTCCGGACGTCGGTCACATTTGCTAGAGTCGCGAGTCTGTCCCCCACATTCCTTTCGGAGGCTCCCATGGTCGGCGCGCTCGTTGCCCTGGCGATTTGCTATTGGTTCTATCGGTCGGCCGAGTCGCTCAAGTTGCCCCATCTGCCCTGGATCATCGGGGGTGCTTTGGCGTTTTATGCCACCAACTATGCGTTCATTTACGGACTGCTGCGACCCCTGGCCGGCGAGCGGCTGCGAAACCACGGCTACTTCGGCGGCTTCATCATCGAATTGTCCGGTGCCCTGGTCGGATTGGCGGCGGCTTACCTGCTCCGCCAATACGTCATGCTCAAGCAGCCGCCGGCCCAATGACGACGCTGTTGCCCCGGTTCGAGGGCGTTATTCTGGACATGGACGGTCTGGCGCTGGATACCGAACCGGCCTATTCCGATGCCTGGCGGAAGGCTGCGGGCGACTTGGGGTTCGAGCTGACGCCCGAAGCTTGCGGGGTGCTGGCAGGGCATCACGCCGACCATGTGCGTCGGGAATTTCAGCGCATGATGGGTGAGCGGTTCGACCCGGCCCGGTTTTACCCGTTGGCCGAAACCTATTGGCGGGAAACGGTGCGGCGGGGGATCGCCCGGATGCCGGGCCTGGACGAATTGCTGAATCAGCTGGAGCAGCGCCGGATTCCCCGCCTGCTGGCGACCAACAGTGACCGCCGTTACGCGCTTGAGTGCCTGCGCTACGCCGGGGCGGAACGCTTGATACCTGGCATGGTGTGCCGGAGCGATGTCGCCCGTGGCAAGCCGGAGCCCGATCTGGTGGAGGCGGCGGCGCGGCGGCTGGGGCTCGAACCGTCATTGTGCCTGGTGCTGGAGGACTCCGCTGCCGGCCTGATCGCCGCTCGCCGCGCCGGAGCCATTCCGGTGCTGGTGAACGCCAAGCCCGCCCGTGATCGGCTGATTTCCCTGGCGCGCTGGTATTTCAACGACCTCCATGAAGTGGTCGACTGGCTCAGGCTGCGGGCATGCCCGCAGCCTAGTAAAACGGCGGCGTCGCTGCCCGCTTCCTGACGATCTGTATAGTCCTTTCGGTAACTCACCATGGCACCGACTCCCCGGAATTTGCCCCAAATCATCGCCGCCATCGCGGCCACCCTCAAGCAGCATGAAGACGAGGTCACCGACCTGGATGGGGCGATCGGCGACGGCGATCATGTCGTCAATCTGCAGCGCGGCGTGGCGGCGCTCCAGGCGCAGAGCGCCGAACTGGCGGACCTGGATTGGAAGGCGGCGTTCCAGAAGATCGGCATGACCGTCATGTCCAAGGTGGGGGGCGCCTCCGGATCGCTCTACGGGACGCTCTTCGTGACCCTGGCCAAGACGCTGGCGGATGGGGCGCCGGACCGGCGGGCGTTTGCGGCTGCCTTTGCCGCAGGGGTTGAGGCTATGCAAGCGCGGGGCAAATCCAGCGAGGGGGAAAAGACCATGCTGGACGTGCTGATTCCGGTGGCGCGTTGCTTGGAGCGGGAGGCGGAGCGGCCGCTCCCGGCCCTCCTGGATCTGTTGGTGGAAGTGGCCTGGGCCGGCGCCGAAGCGACCCGCGACATGGTGGCCACCAAGGGCCGTGCTTCGTTCCTGGGAGAGCGGGCCAAGGGTGTGATGGACGCCGGTGCCCGCACCAGTCAACTCATGATTACCGCGATCGCCGCGGTCGTGGGCGGCGAGGCGGCCTGACCACTCAGCCTTTGGCGGCGCGGCTGCGGCGGGCCTCCTTGGGGGCGGCGAGGAGGGGGCGGTAGATTTCCACCCGGTCGCGTTCCACCAGAATCCGGTCCAATCCGCACAGCTTGCCGAATATGCCGATCTTGTTGTGGGCCAGGTCGATGCCGGGAAACCGTTCCAGGATACCGGAGCGGACGATGGCATCCTCGGCACAGCTGCCTTCCGGCAGGTCCAGGGAAATCAAGGCCTGCTCCGCCGGCTCGGCGTACGCGACTTCGACCCTCACCGGACGGTGCCCGAATAAAGTGCCTTGGCGCGCTCGCTGAAGGCATCCACCATGGTGTCGCAGATTTGCCCGAACACGGCGCCGAAAGCCAGGTTGCTCAACAGCCCGGACATCTCGAATTCCAGATCCAGGGAAATCTTGCTGGCGTCCTCGCGCAACTCGATGAAAGTCCATACTCCATCCAGGCGCTGGAAGGGGCCGTTCAAAAGTGTCATGCGGATTTCCCGCGGCGCCAGCACGGTGTTGCGGGTAGCGAAGGATTTGTTGAAGCCGCCCCGGGCGATCTTCAGCTCGGCTTCCACGGTTTCACCGGCCCGGCGCAGGATGCGGCTGGCGGCGCACCAAGGCAGGAATTGCGGATAGGCTTCGATGTCGTCGACGATTTCGAACATCCGCTGGGCCGGATAGCGCACCAGCGAGCTTTTGCGGATCACCGCCATTTCACAGCACCCCGACCGCGTCCAGGAAGATGATCGCCACCCCGGCGGGCGCCACATAACGGGTCAGGAAGTACCAAATTTCGAATTGGCGGCGGTCCGTCAGCTCCAGTTCCTGTTCCGCGATTTCCCGCCGCATGACCCAGCCGGCGAACACCGCCACCATCACGCCCCCGACCGGGAGCATGAATTCCGCCGTCAGCATGTCCACCAGTTCGAACGGGGTCTTGCCGAACATCTGCACGTCGGACCAGATGTTGAAGGAGAACACCGACGCGAGCCCAAGGAACCAACAGCCGATGCCGCTGTAGATCGCGGCGTCGGCGCGGCTCAGCCGGAGGTTTTCCGTCATGAAGGCCACGGCTGGTTCGATCAGCGCCACCGCCGAGGTGATGGCGGCGAAGAACACCAGGCTGAAGAACACCATGCCGAACAGCCAACCTCCGGACATCTGGCCGAAGGCGATGGGTAAGGTCTGGAAGATAAGCCCAGGCCCCATGCTGGGCTCCAGGCCGTTGGCGAATACCAGCGGAAAGATCGCCAGTCCCGCCATCAGCGCGACGGCGGTGTCGGCGCCCGCCACCACCAAAGTGGAGCGGGCGATGGACACATGGGAGGGTAGATAGGAGCCGTAGACCATGATGGAACCCATCCCCAGCCCCAGGGAGAAGAAAGCCTGGCCCATGGCGGCCAACACGCCCGCCCCGGTGAGTTTGCTGAAGTCGGGGTTGAACAGGAAGGCCACGCCCTGGCCGAAGCCGCCGGAGTTCATGGCATAAAAGTCCAGCGCCACCAGCATCAGCAGCAGGGCCGGCATCATGAAACGGGTCGTCCGCTCCAGGCCACCGCTTACACCGCGGCTGGCGATCAGGGTGGTCGCCGCCATGAACAGGGTGTGCCACAGCCCGACAAATACGGGTGAGGATTTGAATTCGTTGAAGAGGCGGGTCGAGCCTGCGGCATTGATATGTTCGAACAAGGCGCTGTTGATCTTGAAGATGTAGGCGGTGGCCCATCCGGCGATCACGCTGTAATAGGACAGAATCAAGAATCCCGAGATCACCCCCAGCCAGCCGGCGTAGTGCCAGTCCGGGCTGGCCTTGGCCTCCTCGGCCAGGGTCAGCATGGTGTTGATGGGGCTTTGCCGGCCACGCCGGCCCAGCAGGGTTTCCGCCATCATGATGGGGATGCCGATCGCCGCGACACACAGCAGATAGACCAGCACGAAGGCCCCGCCGCCGTTCTCTCCGGCCAGATAGGGGAATTTCCAGATGTTGCCCAGGCCGATGGCCGATCCGCTGGCGGCAAGGATAAAGGCCATGCGCGAAGACCATTGGGCATGGAAGTAGCGTTGCTCAGTCATGAACGTCACCGGAAGCAGCTGGGGTGGAGGGGAAAACCGCTGGGCGGGGCAATGGGGTAAAATATCAAAAATACCCCCGGCACGTCAGGCCTCACCAGAATCGCATGGCAGGAAAGAAGAGCAAGCAGGCAGGCGACGCCACGATCGCCCAGAATCGGCAGGCAACCCACGATTACTTTGTCGAAGAACGGCTGGAGGCGGGCCTCGTCCTGCAGGGCTGGGAAGTGAAGAGCCTGCGAGACGGCCGCGGCCAGTTGAAGGAGGCCTATGTCACCCTGAAAAACGGCGAGGCATTTCTACTGGGCGCCCATATTTCGCCGCTCACCTCCGCGTCCACCCACGTCTTCGCGGAGCCGGTGCGCACCCGCAAACTGCTGTTGCACCGGCATGAATTGAGCCGATTGATCGGTCATGTGGAGCGCAAGGGATATACCCTGATCCCCCTGGTTCTATATTGGAAAGGCGGTCGCGCCAAACTGCAGATCGGCCTCGCCAAGGGCAAGAAACAGCATGACAAACGCGCCAGCGAAAAGGACAAGGATTGGCAGCGGGAGAAACAGCGGGTGATGAAGCAGCACTGACAAGTCGCTGACTTTCAATAGGGTTTGATGGTGCCCTGAAACGTCCGGGGCGGTTCGTCTGGTCGGGAATGAGCGTTGCCGAAGCTACCGACAGGGGGGGCTCAATTTGCTTCGGAAGCAGTCATTTCCTGGCTTTTGGGCTTGTCTCGGCGGGTCCTGTTCACTACAGTTAACCTCTGTCCCCCACTAATTTTTCAGAGCCTTTCTGTCCGCCGATGTCGCCTTTCGCCATCTTCCAGTTCCGCGTCCTGGTACCGGCCGTCCTCAGCCTCGTGGTGACGGTGCCTGCTTTTGCCGTCCCTTACTCGGCCCTGGTGGCGGAGGCAGAGTCGGAACGGGCGCTGTATTCGCGCAATGCTGATGAATTGCGGCACCCTGCCTCGCTCACCAAGATGATGACGCTGTACATGGTGTTCGACGCGGTGGCGCGGGGCGAACTTTCACTCAACGATCAATTTTCAACCTCGGCTTACGCGGCGTCGCGGTCACCTTCGAAGCTGGGGCTCCGGGTCGGCGAATCCATCACCGTGGAAGAATGTATTCTCGGCCTGGTCACCCAGTCCGCCAATGACGCTGCCACCGTACTGGCGGAAGGGCTTGGCGGGACCGAGTCCAACTTCGCTTACCTGATGACCCGCAAGGCTCACGAACTGGGCATGTCGGATACCGTCTTCAAGAACGCCTCGGGCCTCCCGGATCCCAACCAGATCACCACGGCAAGGGACATGTTCCGGCTGGGCAAGGCGCTGCTGAAGGATTTTCCGCAGTTTTATAGCTACTTCGCCACCGAACATTTCGTGTTCCGCAACCGTACCTTCCACAACCACAATCACCTGCTGGACACGTATCCGGGTGCCGATGGCATCAAGACCGGCTTTGTGAATTCTTCCGGCTTCAATCTGGTGGCATCGGCACGGCGCGACAACCGCCGCCTCATCGGCGTGGTGTTCGGGGGGCCGAGTCACTCCCGCCGCGACGCCCACATGCGGGAATTGCTGGATGAGGGATTTGCCCAATTGGAAGGACGCCAGCCCAATCTCGCGATCAACGGATTTGAGCAACTGACACCCCCGCCGCTGTTGCGTCGTCCGGATTCCATCGAATTGCCCAAGGGGCGTCGGGCCGCTGCGGCGCGCACCCGGTTGGCGGCGCTCAAGGCCGAGGCGGCCGGTCAGGGCGACATCGCCGATCGTGTCGGCGGCCGCGACAGCAAACCCGGCTGGCAGGTCAGATTGGGCGAGTTTTCCCGCAGCGATGCCGCCCAGCAGCGGTTGAGCCAAGCCCTCAAGACCGCGCCTTTCGCGCTGCGTCATGCCCAGGTTGCCGTGAGCGCCAAGGTTCAGCGCGGCAAGAAGGCCTATCAGGCTTCCTTTCGCGGCATCAGTCGGGAAGCCGCCTTGGCGGCCTGCCAGGCCCTGCGCGGCAAGGGCATTGGTTGCCTGCCGGCGGTCGCCTCGCGCTGAACCGAGTGCAGGGCGGGTGTGAAGCGATTGCCAGCGGCGATACTGCATCGTGACTGATTCGGCGAAGTGGCTGAGCCTGGCGGGGCTGTCGCTCGCCGCCCTGCTGCTCTACCTGTTGGCGCCGGTTCTCACGCCGTTCGTTGCCGGCGCCTTGCTGGCTTATCTTACCGATCCCCTCGCCGACCGCCTGGAGGCCCGCGGTTTGAGCCGCACCTGGGCCGTGGTGGTGGTGTTCGCGTCGATCTCGCTGGCGGCGGGTGTTGCTGTTCTGGTGGTGGCTCCGCTGCTGGAACAGCAATTGGAGCGGTTGATCGACAATCTGCCCGCGTTGGCCGCCTGGATCAAGTCCAGTGCCTTGCCCTGGCTCAAGGCGCGCTTCGGTGTCCACCTCAAGCTGAACAACCTGGATCAGATCACGGCGCTCATCGGCCAGCATTGGCAGCAAGCCGGCGGCGCGGCCTCGACCCTGTTCAGTTCATTGTCCCACTCCGGCGTGGTGCTGCTGAACTGGGCCATGAACGTGCTGCTGATACCGGTGGTGACGTTCTATCTGCTGCGCGACTGGGATGTGCTGGTGGCCAACGTGCACGATCTGATGCCGCGGCGTTATGCCGATGCGGTGGGGGGACTGGCGGCAGAGGCCGATGCGGTGCTGAGCGCCTTTCTGCGGGGGCAGTTCTCGGTGATGTTGGCCCTCGGCATCATCTACAGCCTCGGCCTCTATCTGGTAGGGCTGGATCTGGCCCTGCTGATCGGCATGTTTGCCGGTCTGGTCAGCTTCATTCCCTATATGGGCGCCATCGTCGGCATCCTGTCGGGCTGCGTCGCGGCGATTTCCCAGTTCGGCGAGCTGTGGGCGGTAGTTCCGGTGCTGGTGGTGTTTTCCATCGGCCAATTGCTGGAAGGCATGGTGCTGACTCCGAATCTGGTGGGAGACCGGGTCGGCTTGCACCCGGTGGCGGTGATTTTTGCGGTGCTCGCCGGCGGGCAGTTGTTCGGCTTTCTCGGCGTGCTGCTGGCGCTGCCCGCCGCCGCGGTGATCATGGTGCTGATGCGCCACATCCACGGGCTGTATAAGGACAGCGACCTGTATGGAGAGCAGCGGCTGGAACCCGAGATCGAACCCTCCGAGTCCGCGGATCCATAAAAAAACCCGCGTCGGCCAGTGCCGGCGCGGGTTTTTTCAGCAACGGACCAGAGTTTATTCGCCAGCTTCCAGCTCGCCTGCCGGAACGGTGCCGTCGGAACGGCCCTTGACGAACTTGTACAGCTTTTCCATCCCGTCCATGACCTTGGCGTTGGCCTTGTGCGCCGGCATGCCCTTGGCAGTGCCGTTGGTGACGACGTCGACGAACTTGGCCTTGTCGATGTTCTTCAGGCTGTTCACCAGGTTGGGGAATGCGGCTGCGCCTTCGGCGGTCGGGCCGTGACAGGTTTCGCAACGCTCCCGCTTGTACAGCTTCCAGCCATCGAAGGTGTCCTTGTCAACCTTGGCGGCTGCAAATGCCGGTACGGTGGCGCCGAACAGCAGGGCACCGGAAACGAAGGCACCGACGACGATCTTCTTGCAAGCACTCATTAAAGTTTTCTCCTCATTACGTGGGATATAGAATCTCCGGCGGCAATCTTGGCCCCGATTCGGACCACCGTCGGATTTAGCGGCTTGTTCTTAAGCCCTGACTAATTTTATAGTGCCGTGCCGCCGATGACCAAGAGGAAAAAGTCTCGGGGCGCACGACCCTTGCCATTAGCCCGGCGCCATTGCATCACGATCCCTGTTAATCCTTGCTGAAACTCCCGTTCGCGCGCCGTTTGCGGCCGCCTGCCGCAGGTGGCTGGCGCACAGTCGCCAAAAGGCTAATCCTGCTGGGCCTGATCATGACCTTGCTGCCGGTGCTGGCATTGCGCTGGCTGCCGCCACCCACCACGGCCTTCATGGTCCGGGCCCAATGGCTGGCCTTCTGGGAAGGAAAGGAGAATTTCAGGATCCGCTACCAATGGGTGGATTGGCCCGACATCTCGCGGGCGGCGGCGTTGGCGGTGGTCGCCTCGGAAGATCAATTGTTCGGCAGCCATCTGGGTTTCGATTTCGGCGCCATCGCCAAGGCGGCCGCAGGGAATCGCAGCGGCCGCCGGCTCCATGGCGCCAGTACCATCAGCCAGCAGACCGCCAAGAACCTGTTCCTGACCTCATCGCGGAGCTTCTGGCGCAAGGGGGTCGAAGCCTATCTCACCGTGCTGCTGGAATTGCTCTGGCCGAAGCAACGCATCCTGGAGGTTTACCTGAACGTGGCCCAGTTCGGCGATGGGGTCTACGGGATCGAAGCGGCTTGCCGGAAATACTATCGGAAGCCCGCCGCTCGCCTGACCGCGCGGGAAGCGGCGCTATTGGCCGCCACCCTGCCCAACCCGCTGGTGCTGCGCGCCGACAAGCCGTCGGCCTACCTGCTGAGACGGCGGGACTGGATTCTGGAGCAGATGCGGCGGCTGCGACCGGAAGCCCTGGGCGAAGACTCCTAGTTCGGCTAGATTCCCAGATTGGAGAGCGTCATCATCAACTCGTTGACGATGCCGGTGATGCGGGGGTGCTCAACCTCGAACTGGGAGATGACGTCCTTCAGTTCCTCCACCAGGTCGTGGTCGGATTCCAGGGGTTCTCCCCCCAGCGAGCCCTCGATGGACTCCACCAGCTGATTCAGGCGATCCTTGACGCCGCGGTCGTCCAGATGGAGCTTGTCGATTTCGTTGCGCAGCTGTTGCAGTGCGTCGTTGATATTTTGTTCTGTCATGATGGTCTGCATCCGGAATGAACGATACCGTGATCCATATGCTAGCACACAAGACGTGTCCCAAAGCCGCGCCGTGCAACGCTCTGCGGCGCTATCAGCGGATTTTGGCGGCGGTTGTTCTGCTCGCGAGCAACCACTCCACCGCCAACGAATGGTCCAGCGTCACCGGGCCCAGTCATGTCTCGCCCCAAGTCGTCGGACAAACCACCGCTGGCTGCATCATGGGCGCCGAAGCCTTGCCCATCGACGGGGACGGCTACCGGGTGGTGCACTTGGACCGCAAACGCTACTTCGGCCACCCCAACCTGATCCGAACCCTGAAAGACCTGGGCCGGCAGGTGGGGAAACTGGGCATCGGCATGCTCCACATCGGCGATATGTCCCAGGCTCGCGGCGGCCCCATGCCCAGCGGCCACCGCAGCCATCAGAACGGCCTGGATGTGGACATCCGCTTCAATTTCGACCCGCGCGCCTTCGTCAACGCCGATTCCCTGCGGGCCAACATCAGCGCTCCCTCCATGCTCAACCTGGCGCGCGACAACCTGGATCGCAAGCTGTGGGGCCAGCGCCAGATCACCGTGCTGGAAAAGGCCGCCCAGTTGCCGGGGGTGGAGCGGGTGTTCGTCAATCCCCACATCAAGAAGGACCTGTGCCTGCGGGTCGGCTACAACCGTTCCTGGCTGCGCAAGATCAGGCCCTGGTACGGCCACGATGATCACTTCCACATGCGGATTGCCTGTCCGGCAGGGAACAGCCATTGTGTGTCCCAAGAGCCGGTGCCGGCGGGCGATGGCTGCGACGCCAGTCTGGACTGGTGGTTGGAGCAGCCCATGCCGTCGTCCCGGCCTCAACCGGGGCCGGAACCGGTGCTGCCGCCGGAGTGTTCGGTCGCTCTCAAGCAGCGCTGAGGGCGTCCAAAGTCTTCCTTAGGTTGTCCTGCACAGCGGCGAGCAGCCGGGGCGAGTCGCTGTCGTAGTGCGGCGCATCGGTTTCCCGTCGCAGCCAGGTATATTGGCGCTTGGCGAATTGGCGAGTGGCGGTGATCGCCTTCTCGGTCATGGTTGGGTAATCCCATTCCCCCTGCAGATAGAACCATACCTGGCGATAGCCCACCGCCCTCACCGACGGCATCGATGCGTCCAGATCGCCGCGCCGGTACAGCCGCTCCACTTCCTCCACCAATCCCTGCTCCAGCATCGCCAGAAAGCGCTGGCGGATGCGCCGGTGCAGCAGTTCGCGGTCGCCGGGACTCACCACCATCCGGATGAAATGGCAGGGGGGCGGTGCGGATTCGGCGCGGGCGCACAGTTCGGTGATGGAAACCCCGGTCAGCCGGTACACCTCCAACGCCCGCTGGATGCGCTGGGGATCGTTGGGGTGGATGCGGCTCGCCGCCGCCGCATCGATGACCGCCAACTCCTGGTGCAACTGGTGCCAACCCTTGAGTTCGGCTTCCCGGTCGATCTGCCGTCGCAGTTCCGGATCGGCTGGCGGCAGGGCGGCGAGGCCGTGGAACAGCGCATTGAAGTACAGCATGGTTCCACCGGCCAGGATCGGCAGGCGGCCGCGACTGTGGATGGCTCCGATCAGTTCCAGTGCCTGCTCGCGGAAACGGCCGGTGGAATAGGTCTCTGCCGGATCGAGGATGTCAATGAGATGGTGCGGCACCCCCTGCCGCTCTTCCAGGGTCGGTTTGGCCGAACCGATGTCCATGCCGCGGTAAACCAAGCCGGAATCGACGCTGATCACCTCGCCATTCAGCGCCAGGGCCAGTTCGATGGCGAGTTGGGTCTTGCCGGAAGCGGTCGGCCCCATCAGGGCGACCGCCGGTGGCAGAACGGTCATTGGCCGCGCAGGAAGAAGCGGTCCAGATCCTTGGCGCTCAGTTCGACCCAGGTGGGGCGGCCGTGATTGCACTGGCCGGCGGTGTCGGTGGCCTCCATTTCGCGGAGCAGGGCGTTCATCTCCAGTTGGGTCAGCCGTCGATGGGCGCGCACCGCGCCGTGGCAGGCCATGGTGGCCAGGACCCCGTTGAGGGCTTGTTCCAGCCGCTGGCTGAACCCGTGCTGGCCCAAGTCCGCCAGGATGTCGCGCAGCAGCGTCTCGCCGTCGCCGCCCGCCAGCAGCGCCGGCACGGCCCGCAACAGCAGGGTGTCGGGGCCGGAGCGGCTTAGCTCCAGTCCCAGATTCGCCAAGGCATCCGCGGATTCCTCGGCCGCGTCGGCCTCGGCGGCGGTGACCTTCAAGCTCACCGGCAGCAGCAGCGGCTGGCTGGCGATACGGCCGGCGGCCAACTGCCGCTTCAGCTTCTCGTAGGTGACCCGCTCGTGGGCCGCGTGAGCGTCCACCAGCACCAGTCCGCGCGGGGTTTCAGCCAGGATATAGGTGTTGTGGATGTGGGC
>VEPB01000576.1 GCA_012026715.1 Methylococcaceae bacterium
CAATGCCGTTAAGTTAAGCCGCTGGGTTCCCTCTCCCTGCGGGAGAGGGCTAGGGTGAGGGCCTGAAGCGCTTGATATTCACGGACACCTCATCGAAAACCCGAGCGCCTGAGGCCCTCATCCCCGCCCTTCCTCCCGCGGGGAGAAGGGTGAAAATCGCTAACTTATCGGCATTGCCCTTGGGTCGCCGTGGAAACAAACAGCCCGGACCGAAGAACCGTCAACGCCTTGATTTAGTTTGGTTAAACTGCGCTAACCCAGCCTACCATTTCACCTCTATTTGCGATTAACCCTATGGAACGCATCAGCAAAGCCCTGGAAAAATCCAATCTGGTCGAAGGCCTGATCACCGATACTATCCCGGGCCGCACGCCCAAACGGCAGCAGCCTGCCTCGGTGGAACGCATCGAATACACCCAGACCCGCTCCCAATCCGTCTCGCGTGATCGGCTGCGGCAGCAAAACGTCATTGCCGGGTTCGATCCCTGCCCCTTCGTCGATGCCTACAAGGTCTTGCGCACCAAGGTGCTGCTGGAGATGCGCGAGCACGACTGGAACGTGCTGGCGGTGACCGGCGCCGCCCCGGACACCGGGACCACCCTGACCGCGGTAAACCTGGCCATCAGCCTGGCGTGGGAAATCAACCAGACCGTGTTGCTGGTGGACGCCAACCTGCGCTCGCCCGGAGTGAGCCAGTTGCTGGGCATCGAGGCCCAGCACGGACTGGCGGATTACCTGCTGGAGAACACGCCGGTCGACCGATTGCTGGTGCATCCGAAGGGCATCGAGCGCTTCGTGATCCTGCCCGCAGGCCGCCCCCTGCCCAGTTCCTCGGAAATGCTGTCCTCGCCCCGCATGGCTGACCTGGTGGCCGACCTGAAGCACCGCTATCCGTCGCGCCTGGTGCTGTTCGACCTGCCGCACATGACCACCTCCGATACCCTGGCGTTCGCGCCCTACGTGGACGCGGCCCTCCTGGTGGTGGAAGCCGGCAGGACCACCGAAGACCAGCTCAAGGACGCGATCACTCACCTGGACGACACCCCCTTGCTGGGCACCGTGCTCAACAAGGTGGAATCCGATCTGCCCAACTGACGCCCATGTACCTCGAGTTCTACCGCCTCAACGAGAAACCCTTTGCGCTGACGCCCAATCCGGCTTTTCTCTATCCCAGCAAAAAGCACCGGCTAGCCCTCACCACGCTGCAGTATGGGCTGCTGGGGCAGGAAGGTTTCGTGGTCATCAGCGGCGACATCGGCACCGGCAAGACCACTTTGATCCACCAGATTCTCGGCCAGTTGGACCGGCGCCGCTTCACCTGCGGCTTGATCACCAATGCCCACGAGGACTTCGGCGACCTGCTGCAATGGGTGATGATGGCTTTTGGCCAGGAACTTCCTTCCGGTAGCAAAGCCGAGCAGTACCGCAGTTTTCTGGATTTCGTCGCCGCGGAATTCCGCCACATGCGCCGTACGGTGTTGATCATCGACGAATCCCAGAACCTGTCGCCCGCCACCCTGGAAGAACTCCGCATGCTGGTCAACGTCAACAGCGGCAAGGCGGCCGCCCTGCAAATCGTGCTGGTCGGCCAGAAGCAACTGCTGGAAAAGCTGAGGCGCCCGGAACTGGAACAGTTCGCCCAGCGAATCGCCGTCAATTATCGGCTGGAACCGCTCGATCGCGACGATACCGCGGCCTACATTCGTTACCGCCTGGCCCTGGCCGGCAATGCCGACCCGGAATTGTTCAGCGACGCCGCCTGCGCCCTGGTCCACCGTCACAGCGGCGGCATTCCCCGGATCATCAACCTGATCTGCGACACCAGCCTGGTGTACGGCTTCGCCGACGAGCAGTTCCACATCGGCGAGGAACTGGTGGAGGCTGTGGTCAATGACCGTTCGGCCAGTGGTTTGCCGTTCCTGCTGACGGAGGCGGACGAGACGCGCTGAAACCCACCCTGCGACACCGACGCGGCGGCACGTGCTACCCTTGCCGCTTTGCCCGCAATCCCGCTTGCCCGTGACCCGTTTGTTCAACCTGCTCGCCAACCTGTTTCCGCTCTGGGGCATCGCCTGCAGCGGCCTGGCCCTGTTCCAGCCCCACTGGTTCACCTGGTTCACCGGGCCGATGATCGTCTGGGGGCTGGCGATCATCATGATCGGCATGGGCATCACCCTCAGCTTCGACGACTTTCGCCGGGTGGCGCGCATGCCCCGCCAGGTGGCGATCGGCGTCATCGCCCATTTCACCATCATGCCGTTGCTGGGCTGGTCCATCGCCCATGGTTTCGAGCTGGAACCGCAACTGGCCGTGGGCCTGATCCTGGTGGCCTGCTGCCCCTGCGGCACGGCCTCCAACGTGGTCAACTACATCGCCCGCTCCGACGTGGCGCTATCGGTGCTGATGACCCTCTGCTCCACCTTTGCCGCCGTGATCATGACGCCGCTGCTCACCAAGTGGCTGGCGGGCGCCTACGTGAACGTCGACGGTTGGAGCTTGTTCATCAATACCCTGCAGGTGGTCGCCGTGCCGGTCCTGTTGGGCATGCTGCTGAACCGCTACACCCCGCGCCTGGTGCGGACCGTCCTGCCGGTCGCGCCGCTGGTTTCGGTCGTTTTTATTGCCCTGATCTGCGCCAGCATCATCGGCGCCAACGCCCAGACCGTGAAGGATGCGGCGCTACGCCTGCTGGGCGCGGTCGCCCTGCTGCACGGCGGCGGCTTTGCCCTGGGCTACTGGATGGCGCGGATGCTGCGTTTGGACGAGGTGGTTTGCCGCACCATTTCCATCGAGGTGGGCATGCAGAATTCGGGACTGGGGGCCGTGCTGGCCCGCGCCAGCTTTCCGCAGATGGCATTGGCGCCGGTGCCGTCGGCCATTTCCGCCAGTTTCCATTCCATCATCGGCAGCCTGCTGGCCGCTTGGTGGCGGCGCTCGAAGGCTCGCTGCGGCCCCCTACCCGGGAACCTGCGGCTGAAAGCCACTCCTTGTCCCCTTCTCCCGTTGGGAGAAGGTGGCCCGAAGGGCCGGATGAGGGAAGGGTCGCGACTAAAGCGACCATATATGCGATTGGAGAGAGACCGAGCGGTTCCGGGGCACAATCGCGGCCCATGGGGCCGGTTGGTCTCGCCCATTGCCGTTCAGCCAAGAAACGCGCGCATCCCGGCTCAAGCCGGGCAGCTTGGGAAGGCACGCGGCGACCAAATGGGCCTATAGTTCCATGCACTCGCTGGCTATCCGGCGGGCTGGAGGATGCGGTAATCCGGCGGCCCACAGAAGAAGGAGTAAGCCCATGAAAACGCTGCTTCTCGGTGTATTTGCGCTGCTGCTCGCCGGTTGCGGCGAGAACGGCGCGGAGCTTTACGCGCCACGCTTTAGCGCCACTTCGCCCTGGGAGACGAGGGAATATGTGTTCGCCATCCATCCCCTGCACAACCCGGTGCGGCTGTTCGAAATCTACGGCCCGCTAATCGACTTGCTCAATCGCCGGATCGCCGGCGCCAAGTTCCGGCTGGAGGCCTCACGCAACTACGACGAGTTCGACAAGAAGCTGTACGGGCGGCAATTCGATTTCGCCCTGCCCAATCCCTACCAGACCCTGAATTCCCTGAGCCACGGCTATCACGTCATCGCCAAGATGGGCGACGACCACAAGTTCACCGGGGTCATCCTGATCCGCCGCGACAGCGGCATCCGCCAGGTGAGCGACCTCAAGGGTAAGAAGGTCTCCTACCCCGCCCGCACCGCCTTGGCGGCGACCATGATGCCGCAATATTATCTGCAGACCCACGGCCTGGACCTGAACCGGGACGTCGAGAGCCTCTACGTGGGATCGCAGGAGTCGTCCATCATGAACGTCTATCTCGGCAATGTGGCGGCGGCGGCGACCTGGCCCCTGCCCTGGGAGGCTTTCCAGAAGGAGCACCCCGAACAGTCACGGGAACTGGTCGCCCAGTGGGAAACCGAGCCGCTGATCAACAATGGGGTGGTGGCCCGGGACGACGTGCCGGAAGCCGTGGCTCAACAAGTCGCCGATTTGCTGGCCGGTCTGCACGGCAGCGAAGAAGGCCGCGCCATCCTGGGCCGCATGCCCCTTTCCCGGTTCGAGTTGGCCGACGATGCCCGCTATCGGGTCATCGCCGACTTTCTCGACCGTTTCAACCAGACCGTCCGAAAACTCGACCCATGAAGCCCGCCAAGCCCTAACCGCCGGTGAACCCGATGCAGACCATCCCCCACCGCAGCTTCAAGCGGCAGATCATCCTCACCTTCGTGGTGGGATTCTTTCTGCTGATCTCGGTGTTCGTGACTTCGATGGTCTGGACCGAGCGCACCTATCTCTATCGGGAAAGCGGTCTCCAAGCCAGCGCTCTGACCGAGTCGCTGGCGGTCAGTTCGGTATCCTGGGTGTTGGCCAACGACGTGGCGGGACTGCAGGAGGTGGTGACGTCCTTTCACACTTACCCCCAGCTGCGCTACGCCATGGTGCTGTCGCCCGCCGGCCGGGTGCTCGCCCACACGGCCCCGGAAAACGTGGGGCAGTTCATCGCCGACGAACTCAGTCTGGCCCCCTTCAGGGAGGAGCCGCGCCCCTGGATCCTGACCGACGGCAACGATACCGTCGACGTCGCCGTTCCGATCCGACTCAAGGACCGTCACATCGGCTGGGCGCGAATCGCCTTGGGCCGCGAGCGCATCCTTGAGAAACTGCAGCTGATGGTGGGAGGCAGCGTGGTCTTCGTGCTGTTCGCCGTCACCGCCTCGCTGCTTTCCGCCCTGGTGATCGCCAGGCGCCTGGGGCGCCGCGTCACCGCCCTGGTGAACGTGGCGGAGCAGGTGCGCGCCGGCGACCGTGGCGTGCGCGCCGGCGACAAGGGTTACGACGAGTTCGCCCGGCTCGGCAGGAGTTTCAATGAGATGCTGGGGGAGCTGGAAAGACACCGTGAGCATCTGGAGGAGTTGGTCGGCGAACGCACCGCGAAGCTGGAACAGGAGATCGCCGAGCGCAAACGCGCCGAACAGGAACTGCTCCGCGCCAAGGAGGCCGCGGAAGCCTCCAATCGGGCCAAGAGCGTGTTCCTGGCCAACATGTCCCACGAACTGCGCACCCCCCTCAACAGCGTCCTCGGCTTTTCCCGCCTGATGCAGTCCGATCCGCAGATCGGCGAGGCCCACCGGCGCAACCTGGATATCGTGGTGCGCAGCGGAAATCACCTGCTGACTCTGATCAATGACGTGCTGGACATGTCCAAGATCGAAGCCGGCCGCATCCATATGGAATCGGAAGAAGTGGATCTGGATGGCCTCATCGAAGATATCGTGGACATGTTGCACGCGCGCGCCGTCGAAAAGGGGCTGGCCCTGATCGTCGACCTGCAGGCGCCCGAATATTTCGTACTGGCAGACCCGGCCAAGCTGCGCCAGATCCTGATCAACCTGGTGTCGAACGCCATTAAGTTCACCCAGAGCGGCAGCGTGCGGCTGAACGTCACGTCGCGGCCGGGCGATCAGCCGAACCAGGCGAAGATCGCCTTTGCCGTCACCGATACCGGGTCCGGTATCAACCCCGCCGAGCAGGAACGGATCTTCGAGCCCTTCGTTCAGGCGAGCGACCGCGGCCCCCAGGCGGGAACCGGCCTGGGGCTGACCATCAGCCGCGAATACGTCAAACTGATGGGCGGCGAGTTGCGCCTGCAAAGCACGCCCGGCGAAGGCTCCACCTTCAGTTTCGAGATCGCCTTGCCGGTGCTCGATACCCCCACCGCAGGCAGGGCGCAGGAGACCCGCCATGGAGCGGTCCTTCATCTCGCTCCCGGCCAGCCTAACTACCGCATCCTGGTGGTGGACGATGTGCCGGAATCCCGGCTACTGCTGCGCCACATGCTGGAACCCCTGGGTTTCGAGATCTCCGAAGCGGAGAACGGCCTGGATGCCATCGCCCGCTTCGAAGACTGGCATCCCCACCTGATCCTCATGGACTTGCGCATGCCTGCCCTGGATGGCATCGAGGCCACCCGCCGCATCCGCCGGCTACCCGGCGGCCGGGTGGTCCGCATCGTCATGCTGACCGCCAGCGCCTTCGCATCGCAGCGGCAGGAAATCATGGATGCCGGCTGCGATGATTTTCTCGGCAAGCCGGTGGTGGGTTCCGAGCTGTTTGCCGCCCTGGAGATCCAACTGCAGGCGGTGTTCCTGCGGGAAACCGCCGAACCGGCCGGCAATCTGCCGAGTGCCAGGCTCGCGGCCGTCACGCCGGAGGCGCTGGCGCGGCTGACTGCGTCGGCCTTCCAGGCCTTGCGCGAAGCGGTCTATGAATTGAATCCGAACAAACTCACCGCAGCGATCGACCAGGTGGCGCTGGAATTCCCCGAACTTGCCGAGGGCCTGCGCAAACGGATGGATGCCAACGATTTTCGCGGGTTGTGGTCTCTCTTGAAGGAAACCGAAGATGGCGAATCCCAAGGAAACGATTAATCGCGGGGAAATCCTGATCGTCGACGACAGCGCGGAAAACCGCAAGCTGCTGTGCGATCTGCTGACCGAGGCCAACTACACGGTACGCCAAGCGCCGGACGGGGAACTGGCCCTGATGACCTGTTTCGTCCGGCCGCCGGAGCTGATGCTGCTGGACATCCGCATGCCCGGCATGGACGGCTACGAAGTGTGCCGGCGCCTCAAGGCCGACCCCCGCACCCGTGACGTGGTGCCCATAATCTTCGTCTCCGCCCTGCGGGAAATCGAGGACAAGGTGCAAGGATTCCGGGCCGGCGCGGTGGATTTCATCACCAAGCCTTTTCACTCCGAGGAGGTTCTGGCAAGGGTCAATACCCATGTGTCGCTGGCGCGGGCGCGCAAGGAACTGGAGATGGCGCGAGCCCATTTGGAGGAACGGGTCCAGCAGCGGACCGTTCAGCTCCAACAAGAAGTCGCCGAACGCCAACGAGCCGAAGAGGAGGTCCGGAGGCTCAATCAGCAGCTCGAGCAGCGGGTGCTGGAGCGGACCGCCGAGCTGGAAGCCGCGAACAAGAGCCTGGAGGCGTTCGCTTATTCCGTATCCCACGATCTGCGTGCCCCGCTACGACATATCGCCGGCTTTACCGGCCTGCTCCGGAAAAAGCTGCAATCCTCGCTCGATGAGCAAAGTGCCCATTACCTGGACACCATCGCGGAAGTCGTCCAGCGCATGGCCACCCTGATCGACGACCTGTTGGCGTTTTCGCGGCTGGGCCGCAACGAGATGCGGAAGATCCGGATCGATCTTTCCGCCTTGTTGCAGGAGGTCATCCGCGACTTCGATCAGGAAACCAAGGGAAGAGTCATCGATTGGCGGATCGCCGAGTTGCCTGCGGTCATCGGGGACAGGCCGATGTTGCGCATGGTGCTGGTCAATCTGGTCTCCAATGCCCTCAAGTTCACCCAGCCCCGCGCCGTGGCGGAGATCGAGATCGGCTGTCTGCCGGCGAAAGAAAACGAAACCGTGCTGTTCGTGCGCGACAACGGCGTCGGTTTCGACATGAATTACGCCGACAAGCTGTTCGGGGTGTTCCAGCGTCTGCACGGCGCCGACGAGTTCGAAGGAACTGGCATCGGACTGGCCAATGTGCGCCGCATCATCGGCCGCCACGGCGGCAAAACCTGGGCCGAGGGCAAGGTCGACGGCGGCGCGACGGTCTACTTCACGCTGCCCCGATCCGAGCCGACGGTCTGATGCCGCGCATTTCGGTTGAATGAGCCCTAACGAATTGACCTGACATCGCCCCTTCTCCTCCCGGCGACAAGCTGTTTCTCTTTACCGTCTGGAGCGACGACCGCGAGCTGGGGTAAGGTTCCGGGACCTGGCGAACGACGCGCCACCGAACGCCTCCAGCCACTCCGGAACCGCCATGACCGCCAGCGATCCTGTTGAAAGCGTCCGCGCCTACCATCAGCGTACCAAGCACCGCTTCGAGGGCTATGCCGCCGGTCCGGATTTCATGGACTGGTCCACCCAGCCCGATCCCTTTCGGCGCTTTGCCGGCGCCGAACCGATTCCGCTACCGCTCACCGCCGCAACCGAGCCGGGGAGTTACCCGGAGCTGTTCCAACCCGGGTGCCTGCCGGCACGCCCCCTGAGCCTCGACAGCCTGGCGCTATTGCTGGAGCTATCCTTCGGACTGTCGGCCTGGAAGGCCGCGGGCGGCGACCGCTGGGCGCTGCGCTGCAATCCTTCCAGTGGCAATCTCCATCCCACCGAAGCCTATGTCGCCGCCGGCAGCGGTGTCATCGGCCTCGAATCCGGCCTGTACCACTATCAAAGCCATGATCACGTGCTGGAACGCCGCTGCCGGAGCGAGCTCCCCTTCGCAGGTGTCATGCTGGGCCTCAGCTCCATCCACTGGCGGGAAGCCTGGAAATACGGGGAGCGGGCGTTCCGCTATTGCCAGCACGATGTCGGCCACGCCCTCGGCGCCCTGCGTTACGCCGCGGCGCTGTTGGGCTGGCGGATGGAACTGCTGGAAGACTGGGGCGATGACGACATCGCCGCGCTGCTGGGCATTGACCGGACTGCGGAATTTCCCGCCGGCGAAGGAGAAGCGCCGGATCTGCTGTGCCGACTCGTGATCCCGCAGGGGCAGGACGACCCGGCCTGCCCCATCGACCGTATCCTGGCCGCAGTCGGATCCGGCGACTGGGCGGGACAGGCCAATGCCCTCAGCGGCAAACACCGCCATCACTGGGCTGCGATCGAGGAGGTGCACCAAGCCTGTTTCAAGCCGAGGCCGGCGCACCAAGCCCTCACCCCATCCCCTACCCAGGAACCCGCGGCCCATGGCCACCTCCCTTTCCCTTCTCCGTCTGGGAGAACGTGGCCCGAAGGGCCGGATGAGGGAAGAGACCACCCGGTTCCAGGGCCACAATCCGCGGACCATGGGGCCGAGCGGTCTCTCCCAGAGGGCATCGGTTTCTACATAAGTTCGCAAGCCCATGAACATCAACCCCTCTCCCCGCGGGAGAAGGGTAGGGGTGAGGGCCTGGAGCGCTCAACATTTTCGGCGAACTCATCGAAACATCAGCGCATCGGACCTCACCCTAAATCCCTCTCGCGCAGGGAGAGGGATTTAGGGAGATACCCTTGCCCAGCGGAAGAGGGGCTTGATTCGACAACGTTGCCACCCCTACCGCCCCTCGCCGTCGACCACCGTGCCGCCGAGCTGATCCTGCAGCGCCGCAGCGCGCAGGCTTTCGACGGCGTCACCGCGTTGGCGGCGCGTTCGTTTTATCGCATTCTCGACGCCTGCCTGGCTCGCCCCGATTCCCCGCCGTTCGACGCTTGGCCCTATCCGGCACGGGTGCACCTGCTGCTGTTCGTGCATCGGGTGGAGGGGCTGCGGCCGGGGCTTTATCTGCTGGCGCGCCGGCCGAGCGCGCCCGAGGAGTTGAAAACCGTCATGCGGCCGGAATTTCTGTGGTCAGCGGTGGACGGCTGCCCCGAGCACCTGCCCCTGTACCACCTGGTCGGCGCCAACGCCCAACGGGCCGCCATCCAGCTGAGCTGCCACCAGCAGATCGCCGGTGCCAGCGCCTTTAGCCTGGGGATGCTGGCGGAATTCGACTCGGCCCTGAAACAAGGCCCCTGGATGTACCGGCGGCTGTTCTGGGAATGCGGGCTGATCGGCCAATGTCTGTACCTGGAAGCCGAAGCCGCCGGCATGCGCGGCACCGGGATTGGCTGCTTCTTCGACGATGCGGTGCACGAACTGGCGGGGCTGGCCGGCACCACTTGGCAGAGCCTGTATCACTTCACCATCGGCGGGCCGGTGACGGACGACCGGCTTCAGACCCTGCCGCCCTATGGCCATTTGAAGCGTGCCCGATGACTGATTCATTCCTCATCCGCGCCGCCACGGC
>VEPB01000239.1 GCA_012026715.1 Methylococcaceae bacterium
AGAGCCGAGAGCGCCAGCGCTGTATCGAGAATACCTGTGTCATAGTTTTTGTAGGTTCCCCAGGTATAACGATCATTCGAGTTCCCCCAACCGATGAGCTTGCCGACATGGCCTTCGACATTTCTCCCCACCGCTTGTAGGGCAATGATCTTGCGTGCCAGGCCATCCACGCTGACCGGATCCGAGTTACCCAGCCATGCCGCAGCCGCCCCGTACGCTTCGCCGCGGGTGATGCCGCTGTTGCGGAAGGCATCGATAACCAGCGCTGTCGTTTGAACACTCGTGCCATCGCCACTCTTCCAGTTGCCACCGCCGCCTTGCTTGGCAATAAGGTAGGCAAGTCCTCCGATTCGCGCGTTATCGATATCCTGCTGGGTTGCCGACGCGACTGATCCGGGGGCGACGAGAAAAAGCCAGATCGTACATTTGAAAATCTTCATCTTGGAGCGCTCCGATGCGGTGATTCCGTTATGGCCGGGCCGGACTGACACGGAGGGAGAAAACATCGGACTTTCCGTTCCGATCATTCGCAACCAGGTTATCTGCCGCGGAAACATAGGCCGCCCAATGGCCATCGGCGGAAATCGACGGCACATAGCTGTCGCCGTTAGCCTCTGCTCCGGAGATATTGACACTGAGTCTTCGCGTATCGCCGGTCGCGCGATCATGGAGAAAGATGTCGGTCTTGCCATTGGTGTCGGAGGTGACCAAGTTATTGGCATCCGAAGCGAACACGATATACCGTGCATCGGCCGAAAACGCGGGTAACCGACTGTCCCCATTCGCTTCGGCACCCAGTGAAGTGATGCTGATCCGGAGGGTTTTTGACTCCTGCCGATCCCTCAGAAAAACATCTGCTTTCGCGTTGGTATCGCCAGGCACTAAATTGGTGGCGTCTGAATAGAACGAAACATATCGACCGTCGGTGGATATTTTCGGAGTATAGCTATTGCCAGCAGTTGCCAACGAGTCAACACCGGTGCTAATACGTTCGATACGGCCAAGATGCAGGTCGTACAAAAAGATGTCGGCACTGTCGTTCAAATCGCCGCCGACGAGAGTGGTGGCCTTGGAATGGAAAACGACATAACGACCGTCGCCCGAAATGTCCGGCGAGGCGCTGTCCTGGTCGGTTTCGGCGCCTTCCGCGTTCACGCTGACGCGGCGGATTTGCTGCGACCGCCGATCAACCACAAAGATATCGGCCTTGCGGTTGTTATCGGAAGAAACCAGATTGCTCGCCGCCGACACAAATGCGACATAGCGCCCGTCGTTAGAGATGGCTGGCATTGCGCTATGATCATTCGCTTCAACCCCGGTTTCGCTCACGCTGATTCTTTGTGTAAGACCCGATGTTCGATCATGCACAAAGATATCGGTCTTGCCGTTGCGGTCATCGGAAACCAGATTACTGGCATCCGAATAGAACGCGACATAGCGTCCATCCCCGGATACAGACGGGAAATAACTCGCGCCATTG
The DNA here is from genome assembly GCA_012026715.1 of Methylococcaceae bacterium. Lineage (GTDB taxonomy): Bacteria > Pseudomonadota > Gammaproteobacteria > Methylococcales > Methylococcaceae > VEPB01. Next base: position 1,481 of record VEPB01000239.1, read on the forward strand.
GCTTCGGTGCCTTCGATTCCGACACTGACGCGCTCCAACTTGTTCGTGCGGGTGTCATGCACGAAAATGTCGGATACGGAGTTGATGTCTCCGTTGATCAAATTGTCCGCCGATGATCGAAATGCGACGATGTGCCCATCGGATGAGATCGCGGGCAGTCCGCTGGATTCCGACTCAGGTGCCCCATCGAATGAAGCACTGATTCTGCGGATGCCTTCTTCTATCGCCTGAGTTTCGATTGAAGCCAAAGCCTCAGCCGCAGTCATGGCGAAAATCAGAAGTCGCAAGACAATGGAATGGTCCATGATGTTCCTCCGTTTTGTATTGGCAAAAGGTGTCCGCAATACCTTGGCTAAAGGTTGCCGATTCGAATAGCTCCGAGTCTGGAAAAAGGGGGAAGAATGATCGAGGGGAAGTCAGCGATGACGAAGCGGCAGGGAGACGCACCGCAGGCCCACCCAATCCTTTGGGGAAACCGGCGAAAACGTTGCGTCGCTCCGATCAGCTTTCCCTTGCCCGTTGAACAAGCAGCCAGCTTTGGATATTGAGCGCAGTAGCGCCCGGAATGTGTGGGAGCGGATGCGGTAGCAGCCGGCAGAATGCGAGCATGCAAGAAGATGTGTCCTCGCGAGCCAACCTCCCTAATATCCTTGTGGCCTGTATGGCATTGTCCGTATCGTCCGGCGACGTGTCAACTTCTAGCCTACCCCCGCCGGCAGCCGCTCGGCCTGCCAGCGGATCACATGGCCTAAGGGAAACCGCCGCACCAGGGAGTGCAATACCTGCTCCACCCGCTCCGGCGCATCGTAGAATTCGATGACCAGGGGCAGATCCAGGGAGAGATCGACCAGCCAGGCCTGCCGCATCGTGCCATCCTCGGCAAAGCCCTCAATGCCGCGTAGCACCGTCAAGCCGGCGATGCGGGCCTCGTCGTGGAGATAGGTCACCACCCGCTCCAGCAGGCGCTCGCCCTCGCGGACATAAATCCGCACCACCGTCACTGTTTCCGTCTTCATAGCCGCCCCCCCAGCGTCGATCCCAGCCAAACCGCCAAACCGCAGCCGGCCGCCTGCAGGGCGAACCAGGCCGTCGCGGCCTGCGCCGTCTGCACCAGACGCGGTGCCGCCAGCGCGTAATAGGCGGTGGCCAAGGTCACCGTCATCCCCAAGCCAAACACCAGGACCGCAGCCGTCCAGCTCGACGCCGAGGCGTTCCGAACCAGCGCGGCCTCGGTGCCAACGCCCAAGGCGAAAGCCAGCCCGCAGGCGGCCAGGCCGACCCAGGGCAGACCGGCCCACGACCAGCCACCCGTGGACGGGCCGAACAAACCTCGACCGGCCACCACGC
>VEPB01000418.1 GCA_012026715.1 Methylococcaceae bacterium
CACCGCCCTCCAGTTGCAGGGGCATTCCGGCCATGTGGCGGAATGCGGCGTGTGCCACACCGCCGACGCTTTCGCCAAGCTCGAAGACCTGGACGAAGGCCGCATCCCCTCCGATCCCAAGGCCAACGTGTTGGGCGGACCCCACAACATGCACCCGGTCAACGATCCCAACTGGTGGAAATCGGCTCCGACCGACACCGGCAACCGCGATGGCACCACGTCGGGTGGCTGGCACAACGATGTCGCCAAGCAGCCCGGGCGCAGCGGCGAGGATCAATGCGCCGCCTGTCACGGCAATGATCACAAGGGCACCCGCTTGTCCAAGGCAGCCGCCGATCGCACCTTCGATTTCAGCGATCAGCCGGATGCGGCGGCGCTCAAGGCCGCGGGGGTCAAGCTGAAGGTTTTCGTCAAGGCGGGAACCCCCATCGGCTGCAACACCTGCCACTCGGTGGCGATGAGCTGCCAGGATTGGCCCACTTCCGACTGCGGCAAGCCGTCGGATCGCACCACCGGTTCCCTCAACCAGCCGCCCCGGTTCGATTCCAAACCGCCCGCCACCACGACGATCGGCTCCAGCTACCGGTATCAGGCCAAGGCCACCGATCCCGATGGCGACCCGGTCAGCTACCGAATCTCGCCGGCCGCCGAAGGCCTCGCCATCGATCCGAAATCGGGGATGGTGACCACGCCCGCCATCGACCCGGCCCACTCGGCCAATCTGATCAACACCTACGAGCCTCCGTTCCGGTTCGAATTCACGGTGATCGCGGAGGACGGCAAGGGCGGCTTCGCCACCCCGCCGATCCCGGTGGCGGCCAGCTGCCCCGGGCAATTGCTGTGGGACCAGACCGCCGGCCACTGCCAATCGCTAACCTTCACCTCTTATCCGGAGATCAACGGCCTGGTAGCCGGAGAAACCTTCAGCTATCAACCCGCGACTCAGCGCAGTCCGGGCACCCCGGCGCCGGCTTTCAGCGTAACCGGCGCCCCACCGGGCCTGAAGGTCGATGCCCTATCCGGCAAGGTGACCTGGGTGGCCGCTGCCGACTCGTCCTCTCATTACCAGGAATTTGTGCTGCACGCCAAAGCGGGGCCGAACGTCGAAACTCAACAAACCATCAGCCTCACCGTCTGCCTGGCTCCCGAGTACTGGAATGCCAACTACGGATCTTGCTACACGCCGGTCCACATCAGCTCCTATTCGGCCATCGGCGGGCTTAACCAGGGCAAAACCTACAGCTACCAGGCCAGCGCGATCCACCGCGACGGCAAGCCGGTAACCTGGAGCCTGACGGGAGCGCCCGCCACCATGGTGTTGGATCCCGCGACCGGCCTCATCAACTGGAACACCGCCCCCGGGGATGCGGGCGATCACAGTTTCACGCTGACCGCAAAGGATGCTGCGGGTAATCAGGACACCCAAGACATAAGCCTGTCGGTCTGCGGTCCCCCGCTGCACTGGGACGGCAGCCAATGCAGCGGACCCATCATCTTTTTGTCGTCGCCGGAAGTGGCGGGTTTGGATGAAGGCATTGCCTTCAGCTACCAGGCAGTCGCCGCCCATCACGACCATCAGCCGGTCCATTACAGCCTCAAGGATGCGCCGGCCGGGATGACGATCAGCGCCGCGAGCGGCCTGTTGCAATGGGATCAGACGGTGGAAGGCGACTACACCTTCGCGGTGGTGGCCACAGATGACAAAGGCAACCGGCAAGAGCAGGCCATCGGGTTGCAGGTGTGCGGATTACCCACGCGCTGGGATGGCAACGGCTGCCACGGACCGGTGCGCATCACCTCGTCTCAACCCGTCTACGGGCTCGACGCCGGTCAGACCTTTACCTATCCGGTCACCGCCGAGCACCGCGACGGCAAGACTCTGAGCTTCGATCTCGTCAACCCGCCGGTCGGCGCCACGGTCAACCCTGATAGCGGGCAGGTTCAGTGGGTTACGACGGCAGAATCGACCGATGGCTCCTTTGCTGTCCGGGCCAGCGACGGTGACGGAAACGAGGATCGTCAGAACATTTCCGTTACCGTCTGTCACGCCCCACGGCACTGGAACGCCGAGCAATTCAGCTGCCTGTGACTCCGATGGCCGGCGCCGGATGCGAGCCGAAGTACCGCAAGACGACCTTTTACTGCCCCGCGCCGCCGCCGGCCCCACCGCCCTTCGGGCCGGGCATCCTGCCACTACGCCAACCCGGTCCGTCGCGCAGGATCAGGCCTTTTTCCTTGGCCCGCGCCTCCAGCATCTTGCGGTGCTCGGCGCGATAAGCCTGGCGTTCGGCCGGGGTGGCAAGGCTCTGCAGCTTCTTGCGGTGTTCGCGCCATTCATCCGGCGTCATCAGGTCGCGTCCCCGCACGGTTTGGGCCGCCGGAGCCGCTTCCGGCGCCGGAGTGGGCTCGGCCGCAACCCCGCCTGACAGGGTCGCGAGAGCAATGGCGATCACGATGGTTTTCCACATGACATGTCTCCTAGGGTGGGTTGATGCGCCGTCCGCCGGAACCGGCGGACGGCGCGGTGTAACCGTCGCAGCGGCTGCGGTAAGTCTGCAGACCGCCCGACAGGACCTGGACCCTGAAGCCGTGTTGCGCCAGGATTCGCGTTGCGTAATAGGCGCGCTGCCCGACCCCGCAGATGAGACGGATATCCCGATTTCCGGGCAGTTCACCCAAACGGGCGCGCAGCTGTTCCAGCGGAATGTTGAGGGCGCCTTCCAGGTGGTCCAGGTGATACTCCGCCTCGCTGCGCACATCGAGCAACAGCGCATCGGTGGTCGCGAGATCGGACCATGCTGCCAGGGGCAGATCGCCCCGCAGGTGGTTCGCGGCGATCATGCCGGCCACGTTGACCGGATCCTTGGCGGCGCCGAATTGCGGCGCATAGCAGAGCTCCAGCTCTTCCAGGTCATAGACCGTGGCCCCCATGGCCATGGCGGTGGCGATCACGTCGATGCGACGCGCCACGTCGGCCTCCCCAACCGCTTGCGCTCCCAGGATGCGTCCGTCGGGCTTCTCAAACAGCAGTTTGATATGGATGGGTTTGGCCCCGGGGAAATAACTCGCATGGTGACCCGGATGCAGATAGACCCGTTCGAAATCGACCGTCCCCTGCCTGCGCAGGGCTTTTTCGGAAAGTCCGGTCACCGCCGCGGTGAGGCCAAACACTTCGCACACCGCCGTCCCCAGACTGCCGTTGAAGGTCAATGACGGAGGCGGTGCGTGTCGATCCCGGCCGGCGAGCCGGTTGATGATGTCGGTGCCGGCCACCCGCCCCTGCCGGTTGGCCGGTCCCGCCAAGGGCAGCAACTGCCAGTCGCCGCTGATGCGATTGCGCACTTCCACCACGTCGCCCACCGCCCAGATGTGCGGGTCGCCGGTTCGCATATGCTCGTCCACGCGAATTCCGCCGAGTGCCCCCAGTTCCAGGCCACACCCGCGCGCGAGGGTGGTTTCCGGACGCACGCCGATCCCCAGGATCACCAATCCGGTCTCCACCTCGGCGCCGGAGGCGCACTGTACCGACAAACCGCCATCGCCGGTGGCGGCAAAACGGTCTACGGTTTCGCCCAGGCGGAGGTCGACGCCATGCTTGAGCAGGGTATCCCGAACGTAGCAGGCCATTTCCGGATCCAGCGGCGGCAACACCTGATCCGCGGCTTCGATCAGCGTGACCTGCAGGCCTCGCCGCACCAGGTTTTCCGCCAACTCCAGGCCGATCAGGCCAGCGCCCACCAACACCGCGTGGCGGGTGCGCGCCACCGCGTCGCGCAATCTCCGGGTATCGGGGATGGTGCGAAGAACCTGGATGCCGGGCAGATCGACGCCGGGTAGCCGGGGGGTGATCGGGTTGGCGCCGGTCGCCAGCACCAAAGCGTCGTAAGGCTCCCAGCGGAGCTCGCCGGTTCGCAGGTCCTTCACCTCGATCCGGCGACCCGGTCGATCGATGCGTAACACCTCGGTTTCGGTGCAAACATCGATGTTGAACCGCTCTCGGAACAGCTCCGGAGTAGCCACCAGCAATTTGGCATCGGATTCGATCACGTCGCCGACCCGATAGGGCAGACCGCAATTGGCGAACGACACATGCGGCCCGCGATCGAACAGGACGATTTCGCAGGCCTCGCACAATCGGCGCGCCCGAGTCGCACAGGAGGCGCCGCCGGCTACGCCGCCCACGACGAGTATCCGCTTTGATGTCCGTTTAACCATCCAACCCTCCCCCAAGAGACCACTCCCATTAGCCTGCAAGCAAAGCCCACGCCAGAGGTCGCCGGGGATCGCACGAGGTCCCAAGACACGGTTGCTTCAGGAGATACTGTCCGCCGGGGCGGACATCGCCGTTTCAGCAGGCGTTTCATACGACGCTTCCGTACCAATCTTGAAACGGCACTGAAACGGAACGTCGCCCAGGGAACCGCTGACTTATTCAGCGGCTCCCGCGGTACAGGGATGTGTCGCCAAAACCGGAGGCTGTAAACCTCTGATTGTGTGAGTGACCGAAAAACCGCGTTTTCCGGTGATGGACGCCGAGAAATCCAGGATGGATTTATTCAGCGCCTGCCGTAAGAGACGCATCATGCAGGCGCGGTCTTCAAAATAGCGCCCGCTCCGGTTGTCATCCCGGACCACATCGACTACTTTGCGGGAAGAGCCAGTAGACCGCCGCCTGACGTTCACGGCATCGCCTTCTTAACCCGTGTCGAACCCCTGTTGGGTGGAAACCCATCTCACGCTGTCGCGGCGGTACCCCAACGACTCGACGGTTGACGAGGATGTCCCGATGGACGACGAGCTGAATAGCCATTTCGAGATTCCCCTGTTGTTCGGCCGCTATCTGGTGCTGCGCGGAGCAATCAGCGAAGCCGACCTGGCCTTTGCCCTGGATTTCCAGAAAGATCTCCTCGGCAATCTTGCCTGCACGGCCCTCGAGACCGAAATGATCGGCCTGCCGGAATGGCTCCGCTGTCGGGAATATCAGCGCAATCACGGCGTGGTTTTCGAACAGGCGGCGACGGCCCTGGGCTACGTCGACGACCGCCAGGTAGCGGCCCTGTACCGGCAACTGGACCAGAACCGCGTGCCCGTGGGGGAGGTGCTGGTCAAACAGGGCAAGCTCACCGCCCAACAACTCGCCGAGCTGCTGGGCAATTTCGAAAAAAACGGGGCGCTTTGAATTCGGAGGTTCGACCGCTCAGTCGGTCTGGACGATAGCCGCAGTCTCCGAATAGGCGGATACCTGATCGAAGTTGAGATAGCGATAGGTGTCGGCCGCGCTGCGATCGATCTCCCGCGCATACTCCATGTACTCGGCCACCGTGGGGATACGGCCCAGGATGGAACACACCGCCGCCAATTCCGCCGAGGCCAGATAGACCTGAGCGCCGGCGCCGAGCCGGTTGGGGAAGTTGCGGGTGGAGGTGGACACCACCACCGCGTTGTCCGCCACCCGCGCCTGATTGCCCATGCACAGCGAGCAGCCGGGCATCTCGGTGCGCGCGCCCGCCTTGCCGAAGCTGGCGTAGTAGCCTTCCTCGGTCAGTTGGGCCTGGTCCATCTTGGTGGGTGGCGCCACCCAGAGCCGGCTGGGAATGGGTTTGCCATAGCGCTCCAGCAACTTGCCGGCAGCCCGAAAATGGCCGATGTTGGTCATGCAGGACCCCAGAAACACCTCGTCGATGGCGGTCCCGGCCACCTGCGACAACGGCTTGACGTCGTCCGGATCGTTGGGGCAGCACAGCAGAGGTTCGGTGATCTGATTCAGGTCGATGTCGATGATCGCGGCGTACTCGGCATCCGGATCGGCCTCCATCAGCACCGGCTGATCCAGCCACTGTTCCATCGCCTTGATGCGCCGGCGGATGGTGCGCTCATCGCCGTAGCCTTGCGCGATCATCCACTTCTGCAGGGTGATGTTGGAACGCAGGTATTCGGCGATGGGCTCCTGGTTGAGCTTGACCGTGCAGGCAGCCGCGGAGCGTTCGGCGGAAGCGTCGGCCAGTTCGAAAGCCTGCTCGATCTTGAGGTCGGGCAGCCCCTCGATCTCCAGGATGCGGCCCGAATAGATGTTTTTCTTGCCCTTCTTTTCCACGGTCAGCAATCCTTTTTGCAGCGCCGCGTAGGGAATGGCATGGACCAGATCGCGCAGGGTGATCCCCGGCTGCAGGGTGCCGCTGAAGCGCACCAGCACCGATTCGGGCATGTCCAGCGGCATCACGCCCGTTGCCGCGGCGAAGGCCACCAGGCCGGAGCCCGCCGGGAAAGAAATGCCGATGGGAAAACGGGTATGGGAGTCGCCGCCGGTACCCACCGTGTCCGGGACCAGCATGCGGTTGAGCCAGGAATGGATGATGCCATCGCCGGGCCGCAGGGATACGCCGCCGCGGGTCATGATGAAATCCGGCAAGGTGTGGTGAGTCTGCACGTCCACCGGTTTGGGATAAGCCGCGGTGTGGCAGAACGACTGCATCACCAGGTCGGCGGAGAAACCGAGGCAAGCCAGGTCCTTCAGTTCGTCGCGGGTCATGGGTCCGGTGGTGTCCTGGGAACCGACCGTGGTCATGTGGGGCTCGCAATAGGTACCCGGCCGCACGCCGGCGACGCCGCAGGCGCGCCCCACCATCTTCTGCGCCAGGGTGTAACCCTTGCCGCTGTCCGCCGGCGCCTGCGGCCGCCGGAATACCGGCGACGGCCCCAGTCCCAGGGCGGCCCGCGCCCGGTCGGTCAGGCCGCGGCCGATGATCAGGTTGATGCGGCCGCCCGCCTGAACCTCGTCCATGATGATGTCGGTCTTGAGCGCGAAGCGGCACACCTCGGCACCGTCTTCGTGGCGGCGGATCACGCCTTCATAGGGATGGATGTCGATGACATCGCCCATGGACAGGGCAGTCACGTCGCATTCGATGGGCAGGGCGCCGGAATCCTCCATGGTGTTAAAGAAGATCGGGGCGATCTTGCCGCCGATGCACACGCCTCCGGCGCGCTTGTTGGGCACGTGGGGAATGTCGTGCCCCATGTGCCACAGCACTGAATTGGTGGCGGACTTGCGGGACGACCCGGTGCCCACCACATCCCCCACGTAGGCGACCGGAAAACCTTTGGTCTTGAGTTCGGCGATCTGCACCGGGGCGTCGTGGATGCCTTCCCGCGCCACCTTGAGCATGGACTTGGCGTGCAGCGGAATGTCGGGCCTCGACCAGGCATCCTGGGCGGGCGACAAATCGTCGGTATTGGTCTCGCCGACCACCTTGAACACCGTGACGGTCAGCTTGTCCGGCAGGGTCGGCCGGCTGGTGAACCATTCCGCGTCGGCCCACGATTGCAGCACCGCTTGCGCGTGGACGTTGCCGGCATCGGCCTTGTCCTTCACGTCGTGGAAGGCGTCGAACATCAGCAGGGTGTGGGAGAGCCCCCGCGCCGCGATCGGCGCCAATTCGGCGACTTCCAGCAGCTGAATCAGCGGATCGACGTTATAGCCACCCAACATGGTTCCCAGCAATTCGGTGGCATGGCGCGCATCGAGTATGGGCGAGCGGGTCTCGCCCCGCGCCACCGCGGCCAGAAAGCCTGCCTTGACGTAAGCCGCTTCGTCGACGCCGGCAGGAATCCGGTTGGCCAGCAGGTCCAGCAGGAATTCTGCTTCGCCGGGTGGCGGGCTCTTGAACAGCGCCACCAGACCGGCAGCCTGTTCGGCGCTCAAAGGTTGCGGAACCAAGCCTTCGGCCGCCCGCTCGGCGACCTGTTTGCGATAGCTTTCTAACATGACTCTGCCTGTTGGGGCCGCGTCCCGGCTTGCGGTCGGCGCGGCCGATGGATGGGATGGGTCTATCAAATGCGACCGCCCGGGGGCCGGTTGGTTCGGTCCATGGTCTTTGCGGGCTATTATATGGAAAACCGCCCCACTGCTTCGCGCCGAGAGTTGCAATGACCACGTTTTTTTATTCCCATCCCGCCTTTTTCGAACACCAAACCGGCTCTGCCCATCCGGAAAGTCCCTATCGACTCACTGCGATTGCGACCGCGCTGTTGCGGCCCGAATTCGTCAAGCTGATACACCAGGAAGCTCCCCGCGCCGAACCGGAAACGCTGAGGCTGGTGCATACCGAGCAGCACATTCGGAACATCTTCGACTTGGTGCCGGACGAGAACATCATCTACCTTGACCCCGACACCGTGCTTTCCCGCGGTTCCGGCCAGGCGGCGCTGCGCGCCGTGGGCGCGGTGTGCGCCGCGATCGACGCGGTGTTCAACGGCGAGGCCCACAATGCCTTCTGCGGGGTTCGGCCACCCGGCCACCATGCCATGCCGGAAGCCGCCATGGGCTTTTGCCTGTTCAACAACATCGCGGTGGGTGCCGAATATGCACGGCGCCACCACCGCATCAAGCGGGTCGCCATCGTCGACTTCGACGTCCACCACGGCAACGGCACCCAGGCATGCTTTGAAGACAATCCCAACGTCCTCTACGCATCCACCCACCAGCACCCCTGGTACCCGGGAACCGGAAACCCCAGGGAGACCGGCGTCGGCAACATCTTCAACGTGGGCCTGCCGTCCGGCAGCGGCTCCAAGGCCTTTCGCGACGCCATGACCCATACCATCCTGCCGGCGGTGGATCGCTTCAAGCCAGAACTCGTTCTGGTCTCGGCCGGCTTCGATGCCCATCGGGACGATCCCCTCGCATCTCTGGAACTGGACGAAGAGGACTTCGGCTGGATCACTACGGAACTGCTGACTCTGGCCGACCGCCACGCCGGCGGGCGCCTGGTTTCGGCCCTGGAAGGCGGCTATAACCTGGAAGCCCTGCGGGCCTCCGTGGCAGCCCATGTACGGGCGTTGATGGGGGCGTGCTGATCCCCCTTCAGGAACGATCGGATAGGGTCGATACGGCTATACTGGAGACTGCGTCCATCTCCAGGCGGACCTGAGCGCCTTCACGCTTAACCGTCCGCCACTGAGTTCCGTGAGGTATTTCCAATGCTGCAACCGAAATCCGCGCACGGCGCCCCTTCTCACCGCGGGGACGATCAGGGAACCGAACGTACCGATTACCTGAAAGAACGGGAAGCGGATTTCCTGCTGATCGAATTCGGCAAGCTGCAGGATGAAATCCTCAGCGCCACCCGGGAACGCTGGCGGGTAGAGCAAACGGTGTTTCTGCTCAACGCGATACTGCTGGCAGTCGGCTATCTCGCGCCGCAGCCGGTATCAGCCCAATATTTCACCCTGCCCTTCCTGGTCACCCTGCTGGGGGCCATGCGCCATCTCATGGTGTGGCTGCAGTTACGGCGCGTCGGCAACTACCTCACCAAGGTGGAAGAAATCTTCGGCGTCCATCCCCGCCTGGGCTGGGAACTGCGGCTGGAAAAGCTGGACGAGTCCAAACCCTACACCCTCGTTCTGGTCGCACTGTCGATCATTTATTGGCTCGGCATGCTGGCCGCCACTTTCATACTGGCGCTGGGCCATCACCTTCAGCTGTGGTGAGACCCAAGCCCGCGCCTTTGGGATAGGCGAAGCGCTGTAACGTCCATCCCGACAGGTAGCGGCCCGCAACGGAAAGTGCGGCCCTGAAGATCAAGAACATCAAGGGCCTGCAGACGCCGATGTTGGCGGTATCGCCCAATGCCGCGGAGGCCGCTGAACAAACCCGGCGCCCCCAGATCCGCCCCACAGATCCCGAACTCTCCTGCGGGCGCCTCGTCCCCAAGACTCTTCTACAATGGCTGTCAGGGTTGCACGGTATTCGCGTAGCTACGCGCCGGCGGAAAGATCGCAGATCCCTTCAATTAACGAGTCTAGCGATGTCATCAAAGAATCAACGGCGCCCGCAGCATTGCCGCAGGGTGTCTGCGCTTGCGGGCACAATAATGATCTGGCAGGGTGCGGTATCGGCCACCCCTGGGCTGACGGCGGACGAAAAGGCCATGCTCCAGGTCTATGGCGACGAGGAAATGGTCAGCGTCGCGACCGGTACCCGCCAGCCGATCGGCAAGGCGCCGGCGGTGGCTTCCGTGATCACGGCGGCGGACATCAAGGCCATGGGCGCCACCGACATCGACGAAGTGCTGGAAACGGTGCCGGGGTTGCACGTCGCCCGCAGCAACATCGCCTATAACCCCATCTACACCTTCCGCGGCATCCATTCCGGGCTCAATCCACAGGTCTTGATGCTGATCAACGGCATCCCCGTCACCCACTCCTTCCAGGGCGACCGCAGTCAGATCTGGTCCGGCATGCCGATCCAGGCCATCGCGCGCATCGAGGTGGTCCGGGGACCGGGATCGGCGCTCTACGGCGCCGATGCCTTCGCCGGAGTCATCAACGTCATCACCAAGACCAAACCGGACATCGAAGGCACCGAATTCGGCGGACGCGTCGGCAGCTTCGACAGTTACGACGGCTGGGCCCTGCACGGTGGAACCTGGGGAGGTTTCGACGTGGCGGCGGCAGTGGAGTATCACAAGTCGGCCGGGCAGGACTCCGGGATCGACGCCGCCGCCCAAACCCAGCTTGACCAGGCATTGGGTACCCGCGCCTCGCTGGCGCCGGGTCCTGTCAACCTATCCCGCGACAATCTGGATGTGCGGCTGGACCTGTCGCGGGAGCACTGGCGGTTCCGCGGCGGACTCCAGCACCGCGGCGACATGGGCAACGGTGCCGGCGTCGCCCAGGCGCTGGACCCGGTCAATCGCTACCAGAGCGACCGCTGGAACGCGGACCTGACCTACCAGAACGCCGAATTTGCGGACAACTGGGAGGTGACCGGACAGATCAGCTATTTCGATACCAGCCAGGTCGTCGAACGCAACCTGACCCTGTTTCCGGCGGGCACCCGCCTGCCCATCGGCGCCAACGGCCAGATCGACTTTGCCAAACCGCTCGGATTAGTCACCTTCCCCAACGGCTACATCGGCAATCCGGAAAACTGGGAGCGCCATGCCCGCGCCAGCGCGGCAGCGGTGTACCGCGGGTTCGACAGCCACACCCTTCGATTCGGTGCCGGCTTCAATTACGACAGCATCTACAAGGTGCGGGTCAGCCAGAACTTCGGGCTCGACCCCGTCAGCGGGGCCCCGATACCTTTCATGCCCGGCGTGCCGCTAGTCAACGTATCCGGCACCTCGTCGACTTTCTTGCCCACCAGCGATCGCAAGGTCGGTTACTTCTTCGTGCAGGATGAATGGGCCTTCGCCAAGGACTGGGCCTTGACCGCCGGCATGCGCTATGACCGTTATTCGGACTTCGGCGAAACCGTCAATCCCCGGGCCGCCCTGGTGTGGGAAACCCGCTACGACCTCACCACCAAGCTGATGTACGGCAGCGCCTTTCGCGCGCCCTCCTTCGGCGAGCTTTACATCCTCAACAACCCGGCCACTCTCGGGAATCCCAATTTAAAGCCGGAAACCCTGGACAGCATCGAACTGGCCTTCGACTACCGCCCGACCGACCGGCTGCGGCTGGGCCTGAACGTGTTCAACTATTGGTGGAAGGACATCATCCGCTACGTCCCGAACACCGACTCACCCTCGTCGAGCGCCCGCAATACCGGCTCCCAGACCTGTTACGGCGTCGAATTGGAAGCCGAATGGAAGGCCCTCGATTCACTCCGGCTGATCGGCAACTACTCCTACCAAAATTCCATCGACGAAACCCTCGATCACGACGCCGGTTACGCACCGCATCACCAGGTTTATCTGCGGGCACAATGGGAGTTCCTGCCGGACTGGCAGTTCGTGCCCCAGGCCAAGTGGATCATCGGCCGCGAGCGCTCGGCCGGCGACAACCGCCCCGCCATCGACGACTACGCCTGGGTCGACCTGACCCTGCGGCGCCGCAACTTGTTGGATCATGTCGCAGTCGCGTTTTCGGTCCGCAATCTGTTCGACGAGGACGCCCGCGAGCCCAGCCTGGCCGGCGTTCCCGCCGCGGCCATTCCCAACGACCTGCCCCTGGCGGGGCGGAGCTGTTTCGGCGAGCGCCGATTACGTTTTTGACAAAGCCGCCGTTTGTCGCACTGTCATCCCCATGTTGCGACCGAATTCCGCACCGGTTCGGTCCGGGGCGATAAAGGCGTCGGTCGCGACGAC
>VEPB01000211.1 GCA_012026715.1 Methylococcaceae bacterium
GCGATGTTCCAACAGGCCGGGATGTTCGTCCTGCTGCTGCTGATCGCGCTGGCTTTCTATCTGGACATCGAGCGCTTGTTGACCTGAGCGGCGGCTATCCTGCCTTCTCATCCATGCGGTCACCGACCGCCTCACTAAAGGAAATTTCTATGTTCAGCCCAGTCCGTGTCCTTGCAGCCGCCGCGACTCTGCTCGTTTCCCAAGCCGTGTCGGCGGATGCCACCACCCAGGCGATCGAGGCGGCCCTCAAGCAATCCATGCCGACGCTCAAGCCGGAATCCATTACCCCCTCCAAGATGCCGGGCCTCTACGAGGTCATCGTCGGCCCCAAGCTGTTCTACACATCGGCAGATGGAAAATACGTGATCCAGGGTTCGCTGATCGACGTCGCTGCCCAGGAGGATCTGACCGAGCCGCGCTTGATGGGGGCGCGGATCGCTGCCCTCAAGAAGGTGGGTGACAACAAGATGATCACCTTCAAGCCCAAGAGCCACAAATACGATCTCTATGTCTTTACCGACATCGATTGCGGCTATTGCCGCAAGCTCCATTCCGAGATCGACCAGTACCTGAACGAGGGTATCGCGGTGCACTACCTGTTCTTCCCGCGCGCCGGCGAGGGCTCGCCGTCCTGGGATAAAGCGGTGTCGGTGTGGTGCGCCAAGGATCGTCCGGCCGCATTGACCAAGGCCAAGAAGGGCGAGAACGTCGAGTCCAAGCAGTGCGACAACCCGGTGAAGGAGCACATGGAACTGGGCAATGCCCTGGGGGCTCAGGGCACTCCCATGCTGGTGACCCAGAAGGGCAGCGTGCTCCCCGGCTACGTGCCCGCGGCCCAGTTGGGCAAGTTGCTGGCACGGGAAAACGGGACGCCCGCCGCCCAGGCCACCGCCAAGAAATAATCGTGAGATCGGAAGCGGCGGCCTATTCCGGCACCAGCCAGGATTGCCGGTAGGCGCCGCCACGGTCGGTCGACAGGACATTCCAGAGCCAGGGACCGAGGCTTTCCAGCTGGGTATCCAGTTGCCAGGGCGGGTTGATGCGCAGCATGCCGCTGCCGTTCAGCCGTTTTGGGCTGTCTTCATCGAAGATTCGCAGTTCCGCGACGAAGATTTTTTTGATGCCGCTGCGGACGAACTGCCGATGGAACCAGTCCACTTCGGGCCGCGCCAGGATGGGATACCAGATCGCATAGTGGCCTGTGGGCCAGCGCTGCCAGGCAGCGGTGATGGAGTCGACCAGCCTGGTCCGTTCTTCTTTCAGTTCGTAGGCCGGGTCGCACAGCACCAGTCCGCGCCTTTCCTTAGGCGGCAGCAGCGCTTTCATGGTTTGGTAGCCGTCACCCTGTTCGATTCGCACCCGCCGGTCTCCCCGGAATTCCTGCTTCAGTTGGCTGGCATCGCTGCCGTGCAGTTCGCACAGCACCAAACGGTCCCGTTCCCTCAGAAACTGCCGCAACAGTTCCGGCGAGCCGGGGTAAAATCTCGGCCTGGAACCGTGGTTGAGCCGCCGCACACCGTCCAGGTAGGCGCTCAATTCGGCGGGGGGCGCTTCGGCGTTCCAAAGTCGGCCGATGCCGCCGGCGTGTTCGCGGTTCTTGGCCGCCATGGCCGAATTCAGATCGTAGCGTCCGGCCCCGGCGTGGGTGTCGAGGCAGAACAGCGGTTTGTCCTTCTTGATCAGCGCCTGGCCCAGCAGGCACAGGACCGCGTGTTTGAAGACGTCGGCGAAGTTGCCGGCATGAAATCCGTGACGGTAGCTGAGCATGGGGGCAGGCGGCAGACGGGGAGGGGCAATCTACCGGATGCCGCCGGGAAAAGCTACCGACGGGCGGCGAGTGGTCAGTCTTCCCGCAGGCTTTCCATGCGGTAGTTGTGCCGGCAGAAGGCGAGTGATGCCGCCACGGTGGCGACCAGCAGCAGGATCAGGGCGATGTCGATGATGCTCATGGCAGGCCTCGAAAAGACAGGGACGAGTGCTATTGTTGACCGGATTCGTCAAACAACAATCCTCGTGAAATTCCAAATTCTGTTTCCTTTTTTGAAATAATTATCCGGAGTACTGGCCGTCGGCCCATGAGAATCCTGTTAGCCCCCATGGAAGGCTTGCTCGACCACTCTCTTCGGGGGCTTCTCACTGCCGTGGGTGGGCTGGATGCCTGCGTCACCGAGTTCGTCCGGGTATCCGGAAATCTGTTGCCGCGGCGGCTGTTTCACCGGGTCGCGCCGGAATTGGGTCAGGGGGGGCGCACCGCCGCGGGGGTGCCGGTGCGGGTTCAGTTGCTGGGCTCCGATCCCGAGTTCATGGCCATGAACGCCGCCCGGCTGGCGACTTTGCGGCCGGCCGCCATCGACCTCAACTTCGGCTGTCCGGCCAAGACGGTGAATCGTCACCACGGCGGAGCCAGCTTGCTGCGCGATCCGGAGGGATTGGGCCGGGTGGTCGAGGCGGTGCGCCGAGCGGTTCCGGCGGCGCTGCCGGTCACCGCCAAGATGCGCCTGGGTTACGCCGACAAGAGTCTGGCGCTGGATTGTGCCCAGGCCATCGCCGGCGGTGGCGCGGCCGAATTGGTGGTCCACGCCCGCACCAAGGAGGAAGGCTATCGGCCCCCTGCCCATTGGGAGTGGATCGGCCGCATCCAGTCGGCGGTGGCCGTGCCGGTGATCGCCAACGGCGAGATCTGGACGGTGCAGGACTACCGCCGTTGCCGGGAAGTGAGCGGGGTGGCGGATGTGATGTTGGGGCGCGGCATGGTGGCCAGTCCCGCCCTGGCGCGCATGATTCGTCAGGATGCCGAGGGGCTGGCCGACTGGGATGTAGAGGTTCTGCCGGCGCTCCTGCGTTATTGGCTGGATATCCGCCGGCGAGTGCAGCCCAGGCACCAGGCCGGGCGCATCAAGCAGTGGCTGGCTTACCTGCGCCGAACCTATCCCCAGGCCGAATCGGCCTTTCTTAGCGTCCGACCGGTCACCGACCCGGAACTCCTCGGGCGGCTGCTGTTTCCGGCCGGGCTTCGTTGAGGTAGTCTCGCCGGACCATCCATCTCCCAGCCCTCCGGACCGCCATGACCCATCCCGCCC
>VEPB01000296.1 GCA_012026715.1 Methylococcaceae bacterium
CAACATGCTCTGAACCTCTTGCAAGTCGTTGATGCTGCCAAATTCTACTCCCGGCATTCTGCCAGGCAAGAACACCCGCTTCAGCCAGACCGTGAAGGCCCTTCGCAGCGAGGTTTGCTCTGGCGCTTCCAGCCATGAGACCAGCACCGGCAGCACCCGCTTCACGTCGTCGATCACCAAGCTGTTTTCCAGCCGAAACAGAACCCCCACCAGATTTCTCAGCGGCTCCAACTCGCTATCTGCAAAGCTGCCCTCATCAAGCAGCAGATATTTCAGGCGCGGCGAGTAGGCGTCCAGCCCTTTCGGTGCTGGCACGATCAGATCAGCCACCTCGACCGGGGCATCCCACCGCCGATTGCCGTTGTAGAGGACGATCGGCAGCACCGGTGGCAAGCGCCCATCCAATGACAGTTGCCCCATTCGAATCAAATCCTGATAGAGGAGACCAAGGTATGCCAGGATCCGGACCGCCATGAACCGGTCGACCGTGGACTGGAATTCGATCAGCAGATAGACGTAAAGCCATTCCTGGCCCCACCGAACCCGCCAGATCACGTCGTCTTCTCGCTCCCGAAGGTCGTCGGCAACATAGGTGCCGCTGACTTTTTCCAGGCTGCTGAAATCCAGATGCTCAACCCATTCCTCCCGGACGAACCCGCGGAGCAGGTCCGCCACCATCTCCGGGTGGGAAAAGAGCAGCTTGTAACTGTGATCATGGTCCATGACCACAGTCTACCTTACCGGCTGGACGCGTCGCCAAGACTTCGGGCACAAGAACCACCGCTTAGCCGGCCATGTCGACGTCGACACACCTGGGCGACGTTTTTTCCTTGCCTTCGTCCGGTCACCCGCCAACGGGCGGTAAGCAGCCATTACCGGCCACTGGCGATGCCGGCGAAATTTTCCATCCCTAAGTTCAGCGAATAGCAGCTTTTCGGCAAGCAACCTTGAGTTCACTTTGGCTCGACCCAGCCAATTTCTGCTCGTCAACCTACCGGCAAAGTGGTCAGTGGAAAGGCAGTTCCACCTTGGAAGCTGACCTTCTGCAGCACCTGTGGCCGTCAAAAAGTCGGCCAAAGCCGCCGTTCGGATTGTTTCCGATCGTTTCGGTCTTGAATGTCTGCAATGCTTTCCGTTCGTTGCGCGTTCGACATTCGTCACAGACGTCGAGCACGCATTCTTGGCTGCCGTAAAGCGGCCGTAGATCACCAGCTTCGCTGACTCCGGTGCTCTCCAGACACGGAATAGAGGAATCGTAATTTTTCAAACCTCACCTTCGCATGGTCATCAAGCCGTAACCTTGTTCTTCGACACTCCCCTATAGGCGTTACGGAAATTTCGCAGGGGAGATTCGGATGACATCAGGTTATCGATGGATCGGCGGTTTGGGGATGTTGCTTGCGTGCGGCGTTCAGGCCGCGACCCAGCAGGACATCGACACCGCCCGCTTCAATGGTCTTGCGTATTTGGTCAAGAGCCAGAAGGGACCAGGCCATTGGAGCGGAGCCGCCGGGCTGGGCGTGCAGACCACGGCGGCGGTTCTGGAAGCGATGCAGAACGCCGGCATCAGCAAGGGCGGTACCTATAGCGCCGGGGTCAGTTGGCTGGTGAACGTAGAACCCGCCAGCGTCGATGGACTGGCGCGCAAGATCAAGGCGCTGCAGGCGGCGGGGCGCAACATTGCGCCATCTCTCAGCCGGCTGATGTCGCTCAGAAACTCTTCCAGCCGCTACATCTGGGGTGTCTATGCCGGCTTCGAGACCGGCTTTCCCGATACCCCGCTAGCCCTATCTGCCGTCAAGGCCGGCAACTCCGGTGCTTACCCCGATCGGACCCAGTTGCTGGCGACCACCTACTGCGAGGTCCTTCCTTCGCAAAACGCGGACGGCAGCTGGTCCTACGTCGAGCCCACCACGGCTTCGCCGGCGGCCAGCCTCAGCGGGGCCATCATCCCCACCGCCTACACCCTGATCGAGTTGGTCTCCATCAGCGCCGCCACCGCCGGCTTCACCTACAGCTGCGGCACGACCTATAACCTGGCCAATGCCATGACCAATGGCGCCAACTGGCTGCTGACCAAGAAGAACGCCGACGGCGGATTCGGCGAATCTGGCCAGAGTTCGGTCCTGGAAACCGCGCTGGCTTACCTGGCCCTGCAGGCGGTGCGCCCAGCCGATACGGCATTACCTGCCGCACGGGACTATCTCCTGATCGGCGCCGGCAAGCCGCGGGCCGACGGTAGCTGGGCCGGCGACCCGCTGCAGACGGCGCTGGCGTTGAAGACCCTGCCGGCGAGCGTTCTGGCCGACACTGCGGGCAACGGCATTCCCGATGCGGTGAAGACCGCGCTGGGCATCGGAACCAGCGCCAGTGCCGCGCGCGACGTCATGCCCGGCAATGGCCAGGCGCAGTCCGGCCGCAACCAGGCGACTGCGCTTTCCGGCGGTGGCCTGGGTCAATCCTTCAGCTATTCCCTTGGATCCAGCTTCACCGGGCCTTTCACCCTCACCGCCGGCAGTCTGCCGGACGGGCTGAACCTCGACGGTGCCACCGGGGTCATCAGCGGGGTGCCAACACGATCTGGCGACTTCAACTTCAGTTTTTCCAGTTCCCAGGGTGTCACCACCGCCAGCATCTCCGTAGTGGCCCCCGCCGCACCGGCGCCGGTCCACGTTCCGGCCCTGCCGGGTTGGGGCCTGGTGGCACTGGGCGGCGGCCTGCTGGCCATACTTCGCCGCGCCAGCCGGCTGCGCGACCCCGAATAACCCCAAGTCCACCAGGAATCGACTCATGCGCACGCACCGTCTGGGCCAGGGTGTTCTGGCCGTTTGTCTGCTGATCGTCTGTCAGTTTGGGTTCGCCAAGCCCCGCGACCCCGCCCCCATTCCCGACGAAGTCTTGCAGAAGCTGGTCGCAAATCACCCGACGGAAGCCAGGGACGAGCTGGCGGAAAACCTTTCCGCGCAAGTTACGGAAACCGAGCAGCTGGCGCGGGAACTGACGACCGAACTTTACCGGGATGCGGCGGCGGCTGGTAAAGGTGGACGGGCCTCTGCCGCCGAAGGCAAGCAGGCTCAGCTGATGGGCAAGCGCTCGGAATGGCTGAACTGGCGCGGAGAGGTCGAGCGGCGGGTGGAACAGGCCAAGGCGGAACTGCTGGACCGCGGCCTGACCGACCAGGCCGATGCCTGGAGCCGGCACGCCGCGCAGCTCGAGAACCGGTTTCGCGATCTCGATGAGGCGTTCGCGCGGCTGGACCGGTCGGTCGACCGGCGCCAGCGACGCGACGCCGCCGTGGCCCTCAAGTCGCTGCTGCGCGGGCTCGGCCCGCGCTCCGACGCGGGACAGCTGCCGCTCGAATCGCAGCAGATCCACACCGTTGCACCTCCCCCCGAACCCACCCCGCAGCAGGAAACCGACGAAATCCCCCAGTATCTGTCCGACCAACGCCGGGTGGCCGAAAATCTGTACGCCTACGCGGGCGACCTGCTGTTGGCTGCAGCCCCGGTTACGCCACCGGAAGCCACCAGTTGCAGCTATACCAGTGCCGACCTGGCGGCCACGTCCGACGCGCCGCAGACCCCGGAAATCCAGGCCCTGGCCAAGTCCCTGGACTACTCGCCCCGCAAGATTTACCAGTACGTCTACAACGAGATCGCCTTCGAGCTCTACTACGGCTCCCTCAAGGGGGCCCAGGGCACCCTGCTGGCGAAAGCCGGCGGCTCCACCGACCAGGCCTCGCTGCTGATCGCCCTGCTGCGGGCGTCCAATATTCCGTCGCGCTACGTCAAGGGCCAGATCTGGGTCTTGGATCAGACCCCCGCACCGGTGGATGGCCGCGCACCCCGCTGGGTCGGCGCCAAGTCCTACACGGCGGCCGGCAAGATCCTGGCGACCGGCTACAACCCGGTGGCCGGCGCGATTTCGACGGCTTTGGGTCAAGGCATCACCGCGACCCAGGTGTGGGGCGAGGCCTGTGTCCCCTACGGCCACTACCGCGGCGTCCCGCTCGACAACGCCGGCCACCGTTGGATTCCGATGGACCCCAGCTTCAAGGATATGCGCTATCAGCCGGGCATCGCCAACAACGTCACCTTCGATGCCACTGGCTACCTGGCGCAGCGAACCTTCGAACTGCCCCATGAGTGGTACGAACGCCAGGTCGATGCAGCCATCAAGGGAGCCAATCCGGCGGTCATGTTGTGGGATGCGCCCTACCGAGGCGAGATCGAACCGCGCCCGCTGGATATCCTCCCAGCTTCGCTACCTTACCTGGTCTCCGGATTCCGCAGCTGGGCCGGTACCACCTCACCGGAAACCGCCGAGTTGCCCGCCAGCCACCGCTACCAGCTGGACGTCAACGTCAACGGCACCACCCTGACCAGTGCCACGCTGGCACTCCCGCAGGTGGCTCTGAGCCGGGTGTCGCTGTCCTTCAAGGGAGCGACGGCGGCCGATCAGACCGCGCTCGATGCCTGGCGTAACGATGGCAACCTGGGTTCGGCGCTGACTTGCGGCAACGTGGTTCACGTCACACCCGTGGTCAAGGTGGACGGGGCCGAGCAGACACCGGCTGCCACCCCGGCGGCGGTCGATGTCTGCTCGACCACCAATAGCCTGACGCTGACGGTGTCGCTGCCGGAATTGACCAATCCGGTGGTCAATATCGCGCCGTTCAAAACCATCGCCGCGGCCAACATCGATGTGTTGGCGTTCTACGCCCGGCAGTCGTCCGACGCCCTGCTCACCCACCGGGTGGTGCGGCTGCTGAACGCGGTGACGGCTACCGCCAATCCCAACGCCAATCTGGAAGAGACCGAAGGGGAGTTGCTCAACCTCATCGGACTGAAGTATTTCCGCCACGTCGCCGATTCCCGCCAATACATCGCCGGGCTGGACGGCGGTTCCGGCGACAGCGGCCCCATGCTGGGAAGGGTCAGTTCCGGCTCCAAGGTCGTTTATTTGTTCGACCTGCCGTTCGCCGTCGTGCGCAGTGCCTTCGTGGTGGACATCCCCTCGGCTCTCGACAGCAATCTGGACCTGACCAGCGGCCAGCTGGTCTGGAAGACCTACCAGGAAACCGGCTACCAGGACTCCTCGCTGGAACATTACATCTGGCAGGAGAACCTGCGGATGGAAGCCATCTCCACGGTGCGCGGCCTGCAGGTGGCCAACGAGACCGGCGTCGGCACCGTCCAGGTGAATGCCGCCAACTGGGCGGCGGTGCGGCCCTTGCTGTCGGTCTATCCAGGCGCCAGCGCCAGCGACTGCACCTATAGCCTGGGGAGCTTGCAGTACCCGCGCTGCATCATCGACGACACCGCCCGGCCCAACAGCACCGCGTCCCTGGTCAGCCTCGGCCATACCGTCACCCTGCCGGTCAGCCTGCTGCAATATGGCAGCTACAAGGGCTGGGTGCAGATGGCGGAGCGGCAGACGGCCAACGCCGCCGACTCCGGCATGTGCGCGATCGCGC
>VEPB01000127.1 GCA_012026715.1 Methylococcaceae bacterium
AGATCATCTGCGTCGACCGTTACCTCGCCCGCATCTCCACTGCTTCCGCTTCCAGCGCTGGCGTAAAGCCCTGTTCCCTGTCCCTCCACGCGCATCGTGTCGGCTCGCACCCTGATCTTGCCGGCACGCCCGGCACCGAAGGTGGAAACGCCGATCGCGGCGCCATCCCGCATCGTCAAACGGTCTGCATCGACCGCCACGGCTCCTCCATCTCCCGTGCTCCCCGGGGCGAAAAGACCGGTGTCTTCCCCCTCCAATAGGAGATTGTGCGCTTTTACATCAATAGTCCCTCCCTTCCGGGAACCCACCGCGCCGGCCTTGATAGAGGCGCCGCCGCTCAGATGCGCATTGTCGGCGCGCACCGAAACGTTACCATCGGCGGCGATCTCGGTTTGGGCAACAGTAAATTCTCCGGCTCTAATGAATACCTTTCCGCCTCCCTCCGCCTGCACCGAGGGAAGATGTTCTTCCGGAGAACCGCTAATCTCGATTTTCCCCCAGCGGGCAAGGGTTCCCGCCTCAGGCGCCGGCCTTGCCGGAACCTCTCCGGGAGATTTGACGCTGACCAGATCGATCCGCCCGCTCGGAGCAGCGACCCTGCTACTGGTGAGGGTGATATCGCCCCCGACCAGGTCAAGCGTCTTGCCCCTCGGCACTTCCAGCCGGCTGCCGGTCGCGGTGATCGAAGCGGGGTTTTCTCCCAGAAACCCGAAGGCTTCCGGCGGCGCGCTGGTCAGTACGGTGTTTTCCGGGTGGGTCGCGTCAAACCGCCCGCCGGCCCCCAGCTTCAGGTAGTCGGCGGTGCTGACGCGGAAGGAGCCCTGCACGTCCAGGGAAGCATGCCGCCCGAATAGCACTCCGCTGGGATTGATGAACCAGAAGTTGGCCCTGCCGATTTGTGAGCGCAGCGGAGCATCGATAAAGGAACTGCTGCCGCCCGTGACCCGGCTGATGACATTTTCGATGGATGCAGGTCCCGTGAAGGTCGCACTCTCACCGGTATTGATATTGAAGACCCCGAAGCTGTGAAACAGATTGGAGCCCACCGTTCGCCCCATCGTGTCCGGGATCTGGAAATCGGGGCCTTTGAGTGAGCCCATCGGCCCCTGAGTGCCATCCAGTGTCACCTCCGCTCGCGTGTGGGCGGCCACTGACAGGATCAACCAGGCCACGGCAAACTTCCGGGCGATTCCAACAACAGCCGGTAATGACTGAGTATGTCCGATATCTGTCCTCACCGACCGCCTCATTCATCCATATTCCCGTATTTCCTTCCCGCTCGCCGGTGTCCGGCCATCGCTGGCTGTTCGGCTTGTCCTGACTTTGCCTCATTGTCTCTCCTTTGCCCATCGCTTTCCAGCGGCGGCGGAAAATGACCGCAGTTCAATCCGTAGGCTCTGTCTCGACAGAAACCCCCAGCGCGAATTCAGTCAGGTTACTGCCCCTCAAACTCCGATTCCATGAAACGGGCTACTCGAACCCTGGTTTTAGATAACTTCATCGGTGTGATCTAGTTCATAGGGAGTTCCGTAATACCTGTGCCATCCTGACCTCGCCATGGGAACCGCGATCTGGACCATGGAAGGTATTTAAGTAAGGCGGAAGGTTATGGCCAGGTTGGTTGCCACAAGCACATACCGGTTCAGTCAGTTGCCAGTATTTTCAAGCTTGAATATGCCAGTCCGTGTGGTCATGCACTTTGGCAGGTTTCCCGAGCCGATAAATTGAGGTTTGAAATACATGACATCACACAAAAGCCAATGCCTGAATCAAAGCTAACGGAGCAGCGGGATACGCAGTGCATCGGCTATAAGGGACATATACGGCCAAGAAGACATCGGGCCTTAGATGCGCATGTTCCATGTATCACGCAATTTACACAAGATTAACAGGAGGTTTTATGTCATCTCGAAGCCCATTACGCATTCCGCCCACCGTTTTGTCGGTGTATCTGACTTCATTCCTCGCAGCCTGGACCACAACCTCGGGCGCGATCTTTCAATTTAGGCGCCAGAAGCGCAGGGCCATGGGCGGTATTAGCATGAAGACGAAACGGCCAAGCCATACCACCCGTCTGGTATTGACGACAGTCCTGGCCGCTGCGGTAATGGCGCCCGTCCATGCCATACCCGGCGGTTACTCGGTAGCTGGCACCGATGTCTCCAACAATGACGGGAGTATCCGCTGGAACGAACTGGCCGGGGCCGGAATCAAGTTCGGCTGGGCAAAGGCTACCGAAGGCGTTGGTTATGTCGACCCAAACTTCAACGCCAATTATCGCGACGCGAAGACGTACGGAATCTACATCGGCGCGTACGCCTTCGGACGGCCTGATAATGGACCGGGCACCGGCAAGGAACAAGCCGACTTCCTCGTCGATAATGCCCAATACGCCAACGACGGGAAAACCCTGCCACTACAGCTCGATATTGAATGGCCTTACTGGCAGGGTAATCCCGGCGCGTGCTACGGGCTCTCGCAGGACCAGATGGTGCGGTGGATCCGGGATTTCGTGGACGAGGTACAGGCACGTACCGGCCGACCGGCTGCAATCTATACGAACACGCAGTGGTGGAAACAGTGTACCGGGAATAACGCATCCTTCGGCGGCAACCCTCTGGAAATCGCCAACTATGATGGAGCGCCGGGTGCGCTTCCGGCGGGCTGGTCGACCTTCACGGCCTGGCA
This sequence comes from Methylococcaceae bacterium, assembly GCA_012026715.1. GTDB lineage: Bacteria > Pseudomonadota > Gammaproteobacteria > Methylococcales > Methylococcaceae > VEPB01. The sequence continues at coordinate 2,689 of VEPB01000127.1, forward strand.
GTATGCAGGAAAGATTCCGCCGCTGCCGGGGTCCGGCACGGTCTTCAATGGCGACTTGAAGGCGCTCGCCCAATTCGCCGCGGGCGGTGTTGTCCCTGAGCCCACAACCAGTTACGGGATCACCACCAACGGCCTCAAGGTCAGGGGCGATAACAATAGCTGCCGCAAATATCCCAGCAGCGCGAACTGCTCGCCGGTTGTCGATACCATGAAAATCGGCGACCGAATCATGCCCAACTGTCAGAAAGCAGGCCAGACTGTCGGTTCCAACCCGTACTGGGTTTATGGCAGGACCACTCACAATAAGACCGGGTGGATCCCGTCCTGGTGGATCGACTACCCGGATAACGTACTCCCCGGAGTGCCCATCTGTGCCGACGGCAAGTACTGGGTCGATACATTCGCCGACGCGGCGGGATACCGCTCTGTCAAGTGCATGGATAACGATAGCCCGTACTGCCGTCCCGTAGGCAAGCTGAATGCGGGCAGAAACTATGTGTACTGCAAGAAGCGGGGTGACCAGGTCAGCGACAGCCGTGGCAACCACAACTACTGGTGGTTGAAGACCGACCTGGACGTCGTCTATCCAGGTGGAAGCAGTTCGGCGTGGGTCTCCGCTTATTATCTCAGCCGATGGGGCAATAACGAGGTCAAGGACAACAAGGGCGTGGAAATCCCAAACTGCAATTGAATGGGAAATTGAGTCATCGCTTCGTGCGAATTCCATTTGCCGAAGACTCCCGGCACGCTGTCAACTGGAAGGCCGAGCGTGCCGGGCTGATATTTTTGCGCCAGGGCAATCGCATCAAGCGAGAGGTCGCATTTCCGGTATTTTCTGCCGGTAGTGGTCATCCCGACCTGCTTTCAATCGGCGGGCTTTGCTGCCGGCTTTCGCTGTCTTGTTGCCAATGGGCGGAAGCGAGAGCGGACGAAGACGTTTTGTTGCCTGAGACGAGATATCCCGTAAAGTAAGGTGCCGAACGACACGCCCATCCGCGCGATTTGGCGGCGCGCCCGGATCAGAGGAGGCTTCTGCGATCGATGGAGACCCTTGGAGATTTGAAGAGTTCGAGCAGATCAACTTCCCGGCCGGCCAGGGCCGTGATCCGATCAAGGGTCTTGTTCCTTTGCGCGGGCGCCTGGCTCCTGGTCGCGCACCCCGCATTCGCCGATTCGGGTCCCGTCCCGCTGGCGGATCAATCCATGACGCAGGGCCTTCTGTCCGTCCGCCACGGCCGGTTCGAGCAGGCTGTGCAAGCCTTCGCTGAGGCCGTCCGACTCTACGACAAGGCGGATCAGGCCGCCAAGGAAAGCGATGGGCTGAGCCGCTTGGCGGAGGCTTACCAGTCGCTGGGCAAGCGTCAGGAGGCGCTGGGCAGTCTGGAGCAGGCCCTCAGGCTGGCGGAGCCGACGGGCGATCAGGACCGAATCGCAGCGGTCCTGGCCGGTTTGGGCAACGCTTACCTGCTGACCGGCGCGCTGGATCAGGCCGGAACCGCTCTGGCGCGGGGATTGGCGATGGCCAGGAAATCCGGAAATGTCCCGGTTACAGCATTCATCCTGAACACATCGGGCAAACTGGCGACGGCCCGGCAGCAGTATGCGAAAGCCGATGCCGATTTTACTGAAAGCCTGCGCCTGGCCCTTCAGGCCGAGGATCACGCGCTGGCGGTCAAAGCGCTGGCTGATTCGGTCAAGCTTTCCCTGCAAACCGGCGACACGGGAAAGACCCCGGAACTTCTGGAGACTGCGCGGGTGTTGGTGGCTAAGCTCGCTCCCTCCCATTTCAAAGCCTATGCCCTGATCGAAATCGCCCAACTGGCCCGCCGCCTTGAGGACCGCCAACCCGCAGATCGCCACCGCTGGCGTCTGCTGGCCTATGGGACCTACAAGGAAGCGGCAGAGATCGCCGAGGATCTGGATGACGGGCGCGCCGAATCCTTTGCGTTGGGCTATCTGGGCCGGCTCTATGAGGATGAGGGGCGCCGCGACGAAGCGCTGGATCTGAGCCGCCGGGCGTCATTCGCGGCCCAGGGGGTGCCGGCCCCGGAGAGCCTCTATCTCTGGCAATGGCAGACCGGGCGGCTGCTTAAGGCCGGCAATGACATTGCCGGGGCCGTTCTGGCTTATCGACAGGCGGTCTTCACCCTGGAATCCATACGCCAGGACTTTTACCCGGTTGACCAGGGCGGCCCGATTTCCTTCCGCGAGGCGGTCGGAGCCGCTTATCTGGAACTGGCAGACCTGCTTCTCCGGCACCCGGACCCCGAAGAGCGGCAGACCGATCTGATCGAGGCGCGGGAAACGGTGGAACTGCTGAAAGCCGCGGAACTGCGAGACTATTTCCAGGATGAATGCATGACCGCTCTGCAGGCGCGGACAGTCCGCCTGGACCGCCCGCCATCCCGCAGCGCCGTTCTCTATCCCATCATGCTTCCCGATCGAACCGAGTTGCTGCTGAGCGTGGCCGACGGGGTGAAGCAGGTTACCGTTCCGGCTGGCGCCGAGGAACTGACCCGGGAAGTCCGTTCCCTGCGCCGCCTCCTGGAAAAACGCACCACCCGCGAATTCCTGCCCCATGCCCAAAAGATCTATCAATGGCTTATCAAACCCTTGGAAGCCGATCTTGTGAGCCAGGAAATCACGACGCTGGTCGTGGTACCCGATGGGGCCTTGCGGACCATCCCGATGGC
>VEPB01000238.1 GCA_012026715.1 Methylococcaceae bacterium
GCCAGCGTGCGCGGTTATCACCAGGCCCAGCAACTGGGCGATCACGGCGTGAATGTGTCGGTGGAACTGTACACCCCGGCCTGGCGCCGGGACGGGCTTCCGGACAGCCTCCGGGCGCTGGCTTTCGTGGACTGGGGTTATCTGTGGGTGGTCCAGCACCAGCGCGGCACCGCCGGCCATTTTCACCTGGCCAGTGCCGGCGTGGGGCTGCGGGCGCAGATCCTGCGGCATTTGGCCGGCGAGCTGGACTGGTCCTATCCGCTGGTGCGCCAGGGCACGGTCGACCCCGGCCAGCAGCGGGTCGACTTCCGGGTGGCCTATGAATTCTGACTGCCTTCCCATTCGCTGGCCTAGTGCCATCGGCTTTTTTCCTTCAATCCCGCTTGCCACTTACTACGGAGGATCAACCCGTGATGACCCAGAAACCTGAAATATTTCCCTTGCTGGCCTTCGGGCTCGCATGCGGGCTTGCCGCCGGTTCGGTCGGTGCAACCCAGATCGTCGACGGCAGCTTCGCCGACCACGGCCCGGGCGAACTGTTTCTTAGCGTTTACGACGGAACCAACGGCCGCTCCGGCACGGTGAACCTTGCCGTGACCTACGATGCCTTCGTTGCCGGTTATCCAGGCAACAGTTGGGATTTGAGTGGCTTCCTGAAGGACCTGAATTACACGGCCAGCGATTCCCTCACCTACAACATTTTCGCGGCCAAGACTTACGTCGGGGTCGGCACGGCCGTCGCGCCCAATACCGACTACGGCATGCTGGTTTCGCGTCTGACCGGCGATCAGGTTCCGAACAAGGCTTTGACCAACAACAATGTGGTTGCCCTGACCAACAAGGTTCAGCTCCGCATCCAGGAAGTCAACGGAAACCTGGCCCCTCTGGGCACCTGGACCGGCGACCATGAAATCTCAGCGACGGCGGACTTGCAGTCCCATTGGGCGACCAACACGGGTGTCCTGCCCTGGATGACGGGCGTGGAAGGTAACCAGGTGTACTTTTACACCGACGCGCAAGTGGGTTCCGGACACAATGAGACCCTCGATATCTATTGGCTGCATGTCGGCGACAGCGGGATAACCCGCGACAACGTGATGACCGGAACCGCGGGTCAGGACAAGTTGACGGGCACGTTTACCCTGGATCCGGCCGCCGGCACCTTGACCTATTCCGGCGGCGGCGGTGGCGGCACCGCCAATCCGGTGCTCAGCGCGATCGACGATTTTGCGGAACAAACCGTTGGCAGCACCAGCGCGGCCAAGACGGTTACGCTGAGCAACAGCGGTACCGCCGGTTACTTTATCAAGTCGATCGCCACGGGCAGCGCGGAATTTTCCGTCACCGGGAATTGCAGTGACGTGGTGGCTGCGAATGGTGGCAGCTGTCAGATCCAGGTGAGCTTCGCGCCGACCGCCGTTGGCGTCCGCACGGCGACGCTGACCGTCAAGCCGGTGAGTGGCGCAGACCTGACCCTGGCGCTGAAAGGTACTGGCGCCGCGCCGGTTGCCAAGGTTGCTTTCGGGGCTCTCGATGCGTTCGCGGAGCAAGCGATCGGCACGACCAGCTCTGCAAAAACCGTGAAATTGAGCAACACCGGCGGCGTAGCCTACGCGATCCAATCCATCGCTGCGTCCGGCGAATTCGCCGTGGCCAGCCACACCTGCGGTGCCAGTCTGGCCGCCGCTTCGGATTGTGAGATCAGCCTGACCTTTACGCCGGTATTGGCCGGTTCGCGCAAGGGGATACTGACGGTCACGCCTGCTTCGGGATCGCCGTTGACGCTCGACCTGGGCGGGACCGGTGCCAATGGGGCCAGCGTCTTGATCAGTCCGCCGCGGCTGGATTTCGGCATCGTCGCGCTGGGAAAGAAGGCCGGCTTGACCGTAACGGTGACCAACGTGAGTAGCGGCAGTCTGGACGGCGTGTCGCTTTCCGCTCCCGAGGCGCCATTCACCAAGCTGGCCGACCATTGTTCCGGCAAGAAACTCAAGCCTGGAAAGTCCTGCGACGTGCAATTCCAGTTCAAGCCCGGCGAGGAAAATAGCTTTTCCGGAAGCTCCTTCGTCAGCGCCGCGGGCCAGGATGCCGGCGCCATTTCCCTCGCCGGCGGAGCGGGCAGCAGCGCAACGTTCGCGGTGGATAGTCTGCCGGATCAGGATATCGGCCTGTCAGGCCGCTTCGTGGTCACCGGGCAAGCTTTCACCTCCCGGCACGGCAAGGTCTTGGTGGGCGGCAAAGCGGCCAAAATTCTGACCTGGACCGACTCGCTGATCGTGGCCAAGGCACCCAAGCTGACCAAGAACAGCTATGGCGTCGAGGTGGTCGCTAAGGGCAGCAAAGCGACCGGAACTCCTCAATTCAACGTCGTCGTGCACGGACCGGAAGTCGATGCCGCGGCGACGCCGACCAGCGGTGCGAAGGGCAGCGCGTTCACCATCGCGGGCCACTACTTCGGCGAGAAGAAGCCGCCGGTCCGGTTCCAGCCTGCGACCGGCGGGCGTGCGGTCGCCGGAAAAGTTCAGAAAGGCGGAACCGACCGCGAAGTGACCGTGTTGATTCCGGCCCGCCTCACCGCAGGCGACTATGCGGTGACGGTGAGCAACTTCGC
>VEPB01000075.1 GCA_012026715.1 Methylococcaceae bacterium
AACGTCGTTCAATTACGGTACGAATTCGGTTAAGCTCCGGTTCGACCAATTTGTGCACGAGGGGCTACGGAATGAACCAGGGAACCATCTGGACGTTCGGACCGTTCCGCCTGGAACCGGGCAACGCAACGCTGTTGCGGAACCATGAACCCGTCGCATTGCGGCCGCGCAGCTTCTCGGTGCTTTGCCGCCTGGCCGGACGAAGCGGCGAGTTGGTAACCAAGGAGCAATTGCTGGAAGAGATCTGGCCGACCCGCTACGTCACCGAAGGTGTGCTGAAGGTCTGCATCAACGAGATCCGCCGCGTCCTAGGGGACGATCCCAAGGCGCCCCGCTACGTGGAGACCGTGGCCCGGCGCGGCTATCGCTTCATCGCGGCGGTGAGCGCCACGGAGACAAGCCACCGCATCCACTTCGACGGTTCGAAATCAGGCCCTACCGACACCAAGGAACGGCAGGACCGCTACTGGGTAGGACGAGGTCCGTTGCTGGAACGTTTGTGTTTTGCCCTGCAGCAGGTGGAGCAGGGGGAACGCCGGACGATGTTTGTGTCGGGCGATCCGGGATCTGGAAAGACCACGCTGGTCCGGATGTTCCTGGATCGCGTGGCGGACCGGCAGCCGACGATCCTGCACTGCCGCTGCGTGGAGCGCTTCGGCACCGACGAAGCCTTCTTGCCGGTGATCGAAGCGCTGGTGAAGCGCTGCCGCGGCGCCGACGGCGAGGCGCTAAAGGCGCTGTTGTTCCGCCACGCACCCACCTGGCTGGCGCAAATGCCCTGGGTGCTGAACTCTGCCGAACAGGAAGCCCTGCGGCGCGATGTGCTGGGAGCGACCCGTCAGCGCATGCTGCTGGAAATCTGCGAGGCGATCGAGCGCCTCAGCGAACAAAAACCGCTGGTGCTGGTTCTGGACGACATCCAGTGGAGCGATTGCGCCACCCTGGATTTTCTCGGGCTGCTGGCGCGCCGGCGCGACCGCGCCAAGCTGCTGGTGGTCGCGACCTACCGTCCCGGGGACGTCGCCGATGGAGAAAGTCCGCTCAAACCCCTCAAGCACGAGCTTCAATCACACGGATTCGGTGTCGAGATGGCAGTCGGCGCGCTGTCCGCCAGGGAAGTGAACGACTACCTGACGCTACGCTTTCCCGGATGCCGGCTTCCCGAAATCCTGACCGACGTGATTTACCGCCGCAGCGGCGGTCATCCGTTCTTTATGGTCAGCCTGGTGGGATATTTTCTGGAGCGCGGGCGCTACTGGATGTTTGCGGCCGGCAAGTCGCAGCTGGAGCATGCCGTGCCGGACAACGTCCGGCTGACGATCGAGCGCCAGATCGATCGCCTGACCCAAGGGGAGCAACGGGTTTTGGAGGCCGCGAGCGTAGTCGGCAGCGAGTTTCCCGCGGCCTTGCTGGCCGAGGTCTTGGGACTGGAGCGACTGGAGATCGAGATGTGCTGTGAGAATCTGGCTCGGCGGGGACAGTTGCTGGGCCTGCCGGGCATGGAAGATTGGCATGACGGCACTCCGACCGGCCGCTTCGCACTGCCCCACGCCCTCTATCAGGAGGTGTTGTACCAACGTCTGGCGCCGGCGTGGCGGGCTCGCCTGCATCAACGCATCGGCGCGTGCCTGGAGACCGCGCAAGGGGAACCGCGAGCCGGATTGGCGGCCGTCCTGGCTTTGCACTTCGAACAGGCCCGCGACCATCCCCGAGCGGTGCACCATCTGCGGCAGGCTGCCGACGATTCGGCGCGGCGTTTCGCCAACCTCGAAGCGATTTCCTATCTGAATCGAGCCATAGCGATGCTCAAGCGGCGGCCGACCGCCGCCCGAACCGGAGCGGAGATCGACTTTCTGCGCCGCCGCGCCGAAGCCCGCAGATCGCTCGGCGACATGCCGGGTGCCGCAGAGGATTTGGCGGCCTTGCTGGCTTGCTCGCGCGAGGCGGGAAACCTCGGCGCGGAGATTTCAGCTTTGGCCGACCTCAGCCGCGTCTATGTCTGGCTGGACCGTCATCATTGCCTGCAATTGGCCGATGAGGCGGTGGACCGCAGCCTGAATCTGGGCGATGAGGCCGTTCAGACACTGGTGCGCGGTCTCCGTGGCAGCTGGAATCTCTACTTGACGGGATGGCGCGATGTCCATGCCGCCGCCTGCACCCAAGCGCTCGCGGTGGCGCGGCGCGTGGGCGATCCTCGCTTGCTGTGCTCTCATCTGGCGTTCCAGGCGATGCTGGAGATCTTTCGGTCGGAGTATGGCGCCGCCAACGCGGTTGCCCTGGAAGGGATGCGATGGGCCGAACCTGCCGGTGACGGCTACCTGTTCATGGTCTGCCAGTATTACCGCCTGTGGGCGCTGCTGCACGGCGGGGTTTGGGGCGAGATGCAGCAAGCCCTGGAGTCGGCCCTGGCGACCGCCGAGAAGAACGGCAATCGCTGTGGCATCCGCATCTCTCTGCTGATGAAGACCTGGCTGCAGGCAGAAGCGGGCCGAACTCCGCAAGCCCAGGCGTCCTGCGACAAAGCCGGCGGCCTGATGGCCGAAAACCCCGACCCGGTCAGTCGATGCCTGTACCCCATCGTCACCGCGCGGGTCCATTTGGAGACCGGCGATGCGTCGAACGCCCTGCAGTACCTGGAACCGCTGTCAACTGCGATCGATGCCGACGGCTTGCTGATGGACTGGAACTTTTTTCTGCCCTTCCATCGGATCGTGGCCGAGGCGTCTCTAGCGCTTGGCGATCTGGCGCACGCCACGGTTCACGCCGAGGCATTGTGTCGGAAAGCCTATTTGGCACCGGAGCGAACCTATCTGGCGCTCGGCCATCGGCTCCGGGCGGAGATTGCCTTGGCCGAAGGGGATTGGGGAACGGCCGAGGCGGAGAGCGCCAAGGCGGTTGCCATCGTCGAATCGGTAGAGTGTCCGCTGGCGGCATGGCGAGTCCATGAGACCGCCGCAAGAATTCAACGGCGGCACAACGCCGATCTGGCAGAGCGGCACGCGTCCAGGGCACGCGAGATGGCCAGACGAATGGCCGCTTCGCTCGGTGAAGTCGACGATTTGAGCTGATTTCGGTAGCGACCGGCCAAATCGCGGACCAACGCCCGACTGAGCCATTTAACTCAGATCACTCAGCCATTTGCCAAGTTAGTCCCGGCCGCGGGGATGATAGCGTGCTGCAAGTAATTGAAAATGTGTGAATCAAAAGTTGGCCCGTTGCTTGCAATATTAACGATGCATAACCTCTCTTCTACGGGGCGAGCTGCAAGCCGATCCGGCATTGCGGTCCGTCCCGTCTTTTTTTCCCGACAGGACTGCTGCTTTCAGCACCCGATCCGGTTCCGGCTGATTCTGACCCCAGACATCCGGTGAACTTCCGCGCCTGCTCGCTCGTCTTGCTCGGCGCCGTGTCGGTGCCGTCGCCAGCCGCCGAACCGGCGGCCATCGCCATCCCGGCCCAGTCGATGGCCACCGCGCTCTCCGAGCTGTCGCGCCAGACCGGGCTGCAGGTGCTGGCCGATGGCGGCGTGCTGGCGGGGAAGCGCTCCGCTCCGGTTATCGGCGCCCACAGCCCCGCCGAGGCTCTGCAGCGGCTGCTGGCAGGCACCGGCCTGGGCTACCGGATGGTCGCCGGCAACCTCGCCGCCATCACGGTCCTCCCGAACACCGAAATCGTCACCCTCGATCCGGTTGCCGTGGTCGGTGAGCGGATCGGCGATGGGGAAGCTTACAGCCTGCCGACGGCAACCACCGCCACCAAGACCGCGACACCGCTGCTGGAAACTCCGGCGGCGATCCAGCCGGTGTCGCAACAACTCCTGAAAGACCAGCAGATCACTCGCATCGGCAAGGCTTTGGAGAACGTCAGCGGAGTGATCGCCCAGCCGTCCGGGGACGACGGCGATTTCGACATGTTCCGGCTGCGGGGCTTTTACAACGGCGACCTTATCTACCGCGACGGAGTGCCCATCAAGGTGGGTAGCTTCTACAGCGGCCAGCGCGACACCGCCAACCTGGAACGGATCGAGGTGCTCAAAGGTTCCGGCGCCAGCCTTTACGGACGCATGGAGCCGGGCGGCATGGTCAACCTGGTGACCAAGCAGCCGATGAAGGAATCGGGACACTGGTTCACCCAGCAATTCGGCAGCTACGGGCTTTACCGCACCAGCCTGGACAGCACGGGACCGTTGACCGGTGACGGAGCCGTCAGCTATCGGATGAACTTCGCCTACGAGAATTCCGGCTCCTTCCGTCAGTTCGGCTTCACCGACCGGAAGTTTCTGGCGCCGGTCCTGCGCTTCGAGCTCACGCCGCGGACCCGATTCACCCTCGAGGCGGAATGCCGGGAAGCCGCCAATCTGGTGGATTTTGGCCTTCCCCTGGTGGGCGGCGTCAATGTCCCCGGCTTCCCGGGCCGCATACCCGACGTGCCCATCACCCGCAATTTCGGCGAACCGACCGATCGTCAGCAGCTGCAGGAAACCCTGGCCGGATTTCACTGGAGCCACGACTTCGACGACCGCTGGAGCCTGAATCACCGCTTTACGGCCGTGGTCTCCGACACTGTTTTCCGCCGTTCCCAACCCTATGTGCTGTCCACCGACCGGTTGATCGAGCCGGACTATTTCGCCAGCCTGGGACTGACCCCGGACGACCGCCGCATTCTGTTCTTCCGCCAGCGCTACCGCTCCAGCGCCGAGCTGTACTACACCACCCTGAATGTCACCGGAAGCTGGCGCGTTTGGGGTGCGGAACACAATCTGGTCGCCGGCGCCGACGCCAACTGGACCCGCTACCGCCACGGGCTGATCGCCTGGGACAGCCCGGCACTTTCCGACCTGTACCAGCCACGGCACGGCTTGGCCTTGGGCCGCCCCACCCTGCTCAATCACTGGAACCGGCGCGAAGGCTGGTGGGGTGTTTACCTGCAGGATCAGGTCAAGCTGCCATTGGCGATTCAGCTTCTGGCCGGACTCCGCTACGACCGCGCCTACGGCAGCGAGCATTTCACATCCGGCAATCTCGAGGGTCCCGGCCGATCGTCGGCCGTGCGGGCTACGACCACCAGCGGCGCTTTCGCCCCCCGAATCGGTCTGCTGTGGCAACCCCGACCGCAGTGGTCCCTTTACGGCAACATCTCCGAAAGCAGTGGCAGCAGTTGGCTCGACAAGCTGGACCGCGACGGCCGGCTGCTGCCGCCGGAGACCACCCGGCAATGGGAACTGGGCAGCAAGATCGAAGGTTTCGACGGTCGACTCAGCGCCAGCCTGGCCTGGTTCGAACTCACCAAGCGCCGGATGGCGTCAAGCGATCCGGCGTGTTCCGTGCGGGCAAATCCTTGCTACGCTCCCCTCGGGGCGGTCCGGTCGCGCGGACTGGAACTGGATATCAGCGGAGAACCGCTGCCGGGCTGGCGTCTCATCGGCAGTTACACCTATCTGACGGGAGCCGTCGTGCAATCCGCCGCCGGTGCTTTCGCCAGCCTGTCCGGCGGCGGTGGCTGGCTGTTGAATCCGCGGCATGCCGCCAGCCTGTGGACGACCTACCAGTGGAATTCCGGCCCGATGCAGGGTTTCAGCATCGGCGCCGGCACCCTGGTTCGCGGCAAATCGCAAAGTGCCGTCGGCGAACCGGGTTACGCCCTCCTCAACCTGATGCTGGCCTATGCCTTCGATTGGGGGCGCTCGCGCATCATCGCCCAGCTCAATGCCGACAACCTGCTGAACAAGCGCTATTATCTCGGCTCCGACTACACCCTGCTGAACGAGTTTCCCGGCGCCCCGCGCAGCTTCCTGGGCTCCCTCAGGGTGGAGTGGTAATCCGCCGCCGCCCTATCGTGCCCGCCAGCATCCGCCTCCTGTTCGACCGATTGTTCCGCCGCCACCGCAACGCCCTGCTGCGCTTTTCGCAGCGCCAGGGCCATGGCGCCGAGGCCGAAGACCTGGTGCAGGACGCTTTCCTGCACCTGCTGGAACAGCCCGAGGCGGAGGCCATCCAGAATCCCACCGCCTATCTGTACCGTTCCACCCGCAACCTGGGTACCAACCACTATCGCTGGGAGCAGGTGCGGGGCCTGCATGGCGGCAGTGAACCGGTGGATCCCGACAGCCTGTCGTCCCAGGCACCGGGCCCGGAAGCGGCAGCGGCCGGTGCCGCCGAACTGGAGCGGATGTTGGCGGTTCTGGACCAATTGCCGGAACTGCAGCGCCATGCCTTCCTGCTTCATCGGCTGGACGGGCTCAGCTACGGCGAGGTCGGCAAGGCCCTGGGGGTCTCCGCGAAATCGGCCCAGCGCTATGTGCAGAAAGCCTTCGAACATTGTCTGCGGCAGTTGGGACGATGACCCCGGAAACCGCGACCGCTGTCCAGATTGACACGGCCCAGGTGTCTTACCCCCTGTCGGACAGCAGGTAAGGAGCAAACCATGGCGCAGGATCAGCAGGGCGATACCATCGAAAGCCAGGCGGCTCATTGGGTTTTGCGGCGGCGGCAGGGATCGTGGACTGCCGCCGATCAAACCGAGCTCGACGCCTGGCTGGAGCAGGGGCCGGAACAGCGCGGCCACTACCGGCGCGCCGAGGCGCTTTGGGAGCGCTTTGGCCGCTTGCAGGGGCTGGAATTTCCGGCGCTGGCGGCAGCGCGCGGCTACCGCAAGCGGCGCATTCGGCGACGGCTGCTGCGGGCGGGAGCCGGCGGCCTCGCCGCGGCCGCCGTGCTGCTGCTGGCCCTGCGCTGGCCTCTCAAACACGGATCGGACAGCTATCGCACCGGCATCGGCCAGCGCAGCGCGGTTACCCTCGCCGACGGCTCAAAGGTGGACCTCAACACCGACAGCGGCCTGCGGGTGCACTATTCCGGAGATCGCCGCCAGTTGGAGTTGCTGCAGGGCGAAGCCTATTTCGCGGTGGCACCCGACCCGGCCCGGCCCTTCTCCGTTCGCGCCGGCAACCTGGAGATCACCGACATCGGCACCCGCTTCAACGTCCGCGTGGAAACCGGCCGCACCCAGATCACCGTGGCCGCAGGGGCGGTTTCGGTCAGCGGTCCCGATGCCCGAAACACCCGGATCAATGCCGGCTTTCGCGGCGTGTTCGGTGCGGCGGGAACGCTCCAGGCCGCCGGCCCGGTCGATGCCAACGCCGCAACGGCCTGGCGCGAAGGGCGGTTGGTGTTCGAGCGGCGCCCCCTGGCTGAAGTGCTCGATGAAATTGCCCGTTATCACCCCGTCCACTGGGA
>VEPB01000319.1 GCA_012026715.1 Methylococcaceae bacterium
AGGGTTATCGATGCAGGTGGGTGGAACCCGACCATCACCGTCGCCACAACCATTTGAACGATCTTAAACCATAGATAAATCAAACCGCTCCATGCAATCATTCTTGTACAGGTCATTTCCAATCGCAAGGTATAAATATACCGCTCGGCACACCCCTCAAACCCAAGCGGACTACTGAGGTCTCGCGGGAATGGCCGAAGAAGCAGGCATCGACTCGCATTGCAAGAGGGCATTGAGCCGGCGCAAACGTTGCTTCAGCGATACGGTTTCCACCAGCATCTGGCGTTCGGCGACCGCAATGGGCAGCCCCGCCACCAGACGATCGAGCAATTCCCAGGTTTCCAGCCGGCCTAGCAAATCCCAATCCGCCTCAAGCCGGTGGTGCTCGAAATAGTCCTTCAGCGATTGCATCAGTTCTTCCCGCAACTCGACCTCCACCTCAGGTTGCTCGTAATCCTCCCGGAATTGGGTCCAATCCACCATCATCCGCCGATAGCCACGGGTGGTCGGAATCTCTTCGCGAGTCTCGAACCGACACACGCCCGACAGCATGATCAACAATCGACCATCCTCGGTTTCCTGGAACAGGCTGATGCGGCCGGCGGTACCCACCTGGTAGAGCGGCTGGGGCGTGCCGGACCGCGCCTCTCCTTCCGGCTGGACGATGCCGATCATGCGCTCGGCGCCCAAGGCGTCAAACACCATGTTGAGATAACGTGGCTCGAAAATGTTCAATGGCAACTGGCATCCCGGCATGACCACCACATTGGGCAGCGGGAAAATCGGCAGGCTCGCCGGCAACTGGTCAAACGGCGGTCTGAAGGCATGTCGAGACATCAGCGACTCCTAGAAATTCTGAAGCTGGGGGCCTCACCCCGACCAAGCGCACAAGCCCGCATCCCCGCGGGCAGTCACAGTTTCTTACCGACCGACAACGCCGGCGACCATCCACCGCAATCCCGATCGCATCCATCGGCGATCGGCCGGTCGTCACGGCCGAAAGCAACGGTACCGGCGAATCCAAAAACCCATTCCCGTCCGTTTCAGCCGACGATGCCTTTGGCATACCGCCGCCAATCCCGACTGCTATCGCCATAGGCCAGGAAATAGGGATTCAAAAGGGTCGTCCGGCCGTTGTAGGAAAGCGGCTGACCCGCCAGATCGGTCACCCGCCCGCCCGCGGCCTCGACGATGCACTGGGCAGCAGCGGTATCCCACTCCGAAGTCAGCCCCAGACGAGGATAGAGATCGGCACTGCCATCGGCCACCAGGCAAAATTTCAGCGAACTCCCCACCGACACCAGATCGCACCCCCCCAATCGGGTCAGATAAGTTTCCATTTCCTGGGTTCGGTGCGATCGGCTGCCGACGACCCGGGGCGTATCGGGAGAACACATGCGCACCGCGATGACCTCGCACTCGCCTTCGCCGACTTGCCTGAAGGCGCCGCAATGTTCACTGGCAAAATAACAAAGATCCAGGACCGGCGCGTAGACCACGCCCAGAACCGGCCGGCCCTGATGAATCAGGGCAACGTTTACGGTGAACTCGCCGTTGCGCTTGATGAATTCACGGGTCCCGTCCAGCGGGTCAATCAGCCAATAGGTCTCCCAACGCTTCCGGTCAGCGGTCGAGACATCGCTGGACTCCTCGGACAGCACCGGATAGACCGGCCGCAAGCGATTTAGCCCTTCCACCAGGCAATGATGCGCCGCGAGATCAGCCGCCGTCAGCGGGGAGCGGTCGTCTTTCAATCCGACTCTGAAATCGGAATGGTAGATCTTGAGTATCCGACGTCCAGCCTCCCGACTCAAAGCCACCACCGATTTCAGAAAACGGGAGGGTTCCTTCATAATGGGGGCGGAGAGGGTTCCTTGACTGCTACTCACTGATCGGCGAACGTCGACATTGTATCGTTCCGGAGATATTACCCCATGACGGCCTGGGAAGACATTGATCGCGTCTTTCTCGACATGGACGGGACGCTGCTGGATTTGAACTTCGACAATCATTTCTGGCGCGAATTTATTCCAGGGCGCTACGCCCAAATCCGTGGCCTTAGCCTGACTGACGCCAAGCGCGAACTGGAACCGCGGTTCCAAGCGATGGAAGGCAGGATCGAGTGGTACTGCTTGGATTACTGGACCGCCGAACTGGGACTGGACGTTGCCGGGCTGAAGCAGGAAGTCGCTGGACTGATCGCCGTGCTGCCCCACGTGGAAGACTTTCTGACCCTGGCTCGACAGGCCGGCAAGCGCCTCGTGCTGGTCACCAACGCCCATCGCAAGAGCCTCGGACTGAAGATGGAACGAACCTGCCTCCACGCGTTCTTTGACGCCATCGTCAGCTCCCACGACTTCGGCGTCCCCAAGGAAAACCCCGAATTCTGGCGGCGACTGAGGCAAACCGAAGCCTTCGACCCGGCCTCCACCCTGATGGTCGACGACAGTCTTCCGGTGCTGCGGTCGGCCAGGGAGTTTGGCATTCGTCATCTGGTGGCGGTGCGCAAACACGATTCCACCCAACCCAGCCGAGATATCACCGAATTTCCAGCCGTGGAAAACCTGCTCGAGCTGATTCCCGCCAAGCCGCGCGGGGCTTGAATTATCGACGGGATTACGCTGAAATTGGCGCCAGCCTCATCCCTTCCGGCCCGAACCGCCCATGCGGCGGCCACCGCCCTATTCCTTCCCAAAGATTCCTGGAGTTAAACCGTGAGCGAAAAGATCCTGAACCTGACCGACGCCGAATTCGAAGATAAGGTATTGAAGGCACCCGGGCCGGTGCTGGTGGATTATTGGGCCGAATGGTGCGGGCCCTGCAAGATGATCGCCCCGGTTCTGGAGGAAATCGCCAACGACTACGAGGGCCGGCTGCCCATCGCCAAGCTCAATATCGACGACAATCCGGCCACGCCCCAACGCTACGGCGTGCGCGGCATCCCCACCCTGATGCTGTTCAAGAACGGCGAAATGGAAGCCACCAAGGTGGGTGCCCAGTCCAAATCGCAGCTCGCCGCTTTCCTCGACGGCAACCTCTGACGAACGTTTTCTTGCAGGCCCGGGCCGGCATTGCTGGACGGGCCTGTACGGCTGTGCTAACTTTCTCACCGTTCACCTAGAGCCGATCCTCCCAGCGCCATTCAAAGGCCGCACCCCAGCCGGCTTGCCAACCCTCGCAGCTCCCCGCTCGAGCAACGTCCGATTCCCTAACCATTCCTCGACGTCATTCCGTTCGCTTACCCGTATGAATTTAACCGATCTGAAACGCAAGCCTGTCGCCGAACTCATTGCGATCGCCGAATCGCTGGACATCGAAGGCGTTGCCAGGACCCGCAAACAGGATCTGATCTTTTCCATCCTCAAAAAACAGTCGAAAAGCGGCGAAGACATTTACGGAGACGGGGTTCTGGAAATCTTGCAGGATGGCTTTGGCTTCCTGCGCTCGACCGACAGTTCCTACCTGGCCGGCCCCGATGACATCTATGTCTCACCCAGCCAGATTCGGCGTTTCTCCCTGCGTACCGGCGACACCATCTCCGGCAAGATCCGCCCTCCCAAGGAGAGCGAGCGTTACTTCGCGATGCTCAAGGTGGAGCAGATCAACTATGAAGCTCCCGAAAACGCCAAGCACAAGGTGCTGTTTTCCAATCTCACGCCCTTGTTCCCCAAATCCCGCTTCGTCCTGGAACTGGGTAACGGCACCACCGAAGATCTGACGGCCCGGGTCATCGACCTCATCGCGCCCATCGGCAAGGGGCAGCGTGGGCTGATCGTGTCGCCGCCCAAGGCCGGCAAGACCATGATCCTGCAGAACCTGGCCCATTCGATCGCCGAGCGCAGCCCCGACTGTTACCTGATCGTGCTGCTGATCGACGAGCGGCCCGAGGAAGTCACGGAAATGCAGCGGACGGTCAAAGGTGAAGTGGTTTCATCCACCTTCGACGAGCCGCCCACCCGCCACGTCCAAGTGGCCGAGATGGTCATCGAGAAAGCCAAAAGACTGGTGGAGCACAAGCGCGACGTGGTGATCCTGCTGGATTCCATCACCCGTCTGGCCCGCGCCTACAACACCGTGGTGCCGGCATCCGGCAAGATCCTCACCGGCGGTGTCGACGCCAACGCCCTGGAGCGTCCCAAGCGCTTCTTCGGCGCCGCCCGCAACATCGAGGAAGGCGGCAGCCTCACCATCATCGCCACTGCCCTGGTGGACACCGGCTCCCGCATGGACGAAGTGATCTATGAGGAATTCAAGGGCACCGGCAACATGGAATTGCACCTGGAGCGCAAGATCGCCGAGAAGCGCATCTACCCGGCCATCAACATCAACCGCTCCGGCACTCGCCGCGAGGAATACCTGGTTCCCCAGGAAGAACTGCAGAAGTGCTGGATTCTCCGCAAGATCCTTCAGCCCATGGACGAAATGGCCGCCAGCGAATTCCTGCTCGGCAAGCTCAAGGACACCAAGACCAACGGCGAGTTCTTCGACTCCATGCGGCGCTGAGCCGTTGCCTGGCGGCCACTCGCGTACCGTTAGCCGCCGCGGTCGATCACTCCTCTGACCAACCGTCGATCAACAAACCGCGAAACTGGTCGGCGGGCAGGGGACGGCTGACCAGATAGCCCTGGATGGTGTCGCAGCCCTTCTCCTGCAGGAACTGCCACTGCTCCCGGGTTTCCACGCCTTCCGCGACCACTTGCAGCCTTAGGCTTTGCGCCAAGGCGATGATGGCCGTGGTGATGCCGGCGTCTTCCTGATTGTCCGGCAGACCGTCGACAAAGGTCTGATCGATCTTCAGCTTGCTGATGGGAAATCGCTTCAGGTAATTCATGGAGGAATAGCCGGTACCGAAATCATCGATGGAAAACCGGATTCCGGCGGCCCGCAATAGCGTGAGCTTGCGCATGTTGGAGCGGCTGTTGTCCATCAGGGTGCTCTCGGTCAGTTCCAGTTCCAATAGCTGGGCATCCAGCCCGGTCTCCCAGACCACCTGGATCACCTTCTCCACCAGGTCGTCGTCCTGAAACTGCCGTCCCGCGAGATTCACGGCGATGGCCAGGGAACCCAGCCCTTCGTCTTCCCATTGCGCCACCTGGGCACAGGCCGTCCGGAGCACCCACTCGCCCAACGGTACGATGAGCCCGGTCTCCTCGGCGATGGGAATGAATTCCCCCGGCCCCACCATGCCCCGCTCCGGATGCTGCCAGCGCACCAGGGCTTCGGCGCCGCAGATCCGCCGCGTGATCATGTCCACCTGAGGCTGGTAGTGCACCACGAACTCGTGCTTCTCCAAGGCCCGGCGCAGGCTGTTTTCCAGATTGAGCCGGTTGGCGGCCTGGCCTTTCATGGAGGTCTCGAACAGCTGGTAGGTGTTCTTGCCCTTCTCCTTGGCGTGGTACATGGCGGTGTCGGCGTTGCGCAGCAGCGAAGTCGGTTCGGTCGCGTCCTGCGGCGCCAGGCTCACCCCGATGCTGGCACTGATGAAGATGTCGTGATCTTCCAGCCGGAACGGGGTGATGAACACGCTGATCAGCTTTTCCGCCACCGAAGCCACATGCTCGCGATTGCGCACGTCCTCAAGGATCACGGCAAACTCGTCGCCGCCCACGCGGAAGATGAAGTCCTTGCTCCGCAGTGCCCGTGCCAGCCGCTCGCCCACCCCGTTGAGCAGCATGTCGCCCAGATGGTGCCCCAGGGTGTCGTTGATGATCTTGAAATTATCCAGGTCGATGAACATCAACGCGGTGGTTTCGCCGAATGGACCCGCCCGATTGATGGCGTGGGCCAGTCGTTCATTGAAAAAATGCCGGTTGGGCAGACCCGTCACGGTATCGTAGTAGGCCAACATGTCCAGCCTTTCCTCCGCCCGACGGCGTTCCTGCAACTCGCTCTTCAGGTCCGTTTCCCGGATCTGGATCTGGGCCAACATTTCATTGACGCCTTTCGCCAGCAGCCCCACCTCGTCGAGTGCGCCGACCGGAGCCCGCAGCGAGTAATCCTTGCGGCGCGCCACCGCGCGCAGCAGATCGGTCAATCGCACCAGGGGATAGATGACCATGCCGATCAGCTGGCGTGACAGCAGCGAGGCCAGCGCCAAGGCGATCCCGAAGGAAACCGCGCTCACCACCACGTAGCGTTCCAGCATGGGATAAAAGCCCTGGCGCGATGCGGTCAACACCAGTTCGCCGACGATCGCGCCGTCATCGGTCACCGGTTCGCGCCATTGGACGGTCGACTCCAGAATTCTGCGGATCACCGGCATCTGAGCCAGAAAGCCGGACTTGGGGCGCACCGCGCGAACAAACCGGGCCAGTACCGAATGGCCATTGCGGTTCAACTCGGCGGAGAGGATTTCCGGGCAAACTTCGAGCTTACGAAGAACTTCCGTGGCGGCGTCCGGATCGCCGTTCGCCACCGCGGATCGGGTGCTGCCGACGATGAGATGAGCCTGTGCCGCCAACTTGTCGAGAAGGCTTTGGCGATTCAGCGACCACTCGTTGACCAGGAGGGCGCTGACCACCAGCAAGGTCGCCAGGCTGATGGCCAGCACGGTCGCCATTTGCAGCTTGGCGCGCAATGAAAGGTCGGCCGTTCGGAGGCGAAGCGTCTTCACGGGAGGCGACCGATGGCTGGATCTGGCCATCCAAAATGGCCATGGGACTGCAAAGCGGAGGCGGGGCGATAACCGGTGGCGATTGCGGACAGCGGCGACCAGGACGCAGCCGAACCCCGTGCCGCAAGTGTCCGCCCTCCTGCAGCAATCCCACGACTATCAGCTTGCATACCCCCGACTTTCCTGCCCACTCCCGGAGCCCAGCGAACGTTTGCGATTCGTCACGGCAGCGTGACGCCGCCGGATGCCCCGAGAAGTATAGAGAACCCGACCCGACTACGCTGGACTGGGAGGGGAACCCGTCTCCCGGTCAGAGTTGCCGAAACGCTGCCTCAGCCGCCATCAGCGTCGCCTCGATGGCGTCGTCGCCGTGGGCCATGGACACGAACCCGGCCTCGAAGGCCGATGGCGCCAGATAGACGCCGGCTTCCAGCATGGCGTGGAAGAAGCGCTTGAAGCGTTCCGCATCGCAAGCCATCACGTCGGCAAAACTGGCCACCGCCGGCTGGTCGGTGAAGAACAGGCCGAACATGCCGCCGACCTGGTTGGTGGTGAAGGGAATGCCTGCCGCGCTGGCCCGCTCGCGCAACCCGGCCATTAGACGGGAGGTCTTGGCCGTCAGCGCTTCAAAGAAACCGGGCGCGGAGATCAATTCCAGGGTTTTCAGTCCGGCCGCCATGGCGACAGGATTGCCGGAAAGCGTCCCGGCCTGATAGACCGGCCCCAGCGGCGCCAACCGCTCCATCACCTCGCGGCGTCCGCCGAAGGCGCCCACCGGCATGCCGCCGCCGATCACCTTGCCCAGGGTGGTGAGGTCCGGCGTGATGCCGTAAAGCCCTTGGGCTCCGCCCAAGGCGACGCGGAAGCCGGTCATGACCTCGTCGAAGATCAGCAGCGCGCCGCTGGCATCGCAGACCTCCCGCAACGCTTCCAAGAATCCGGCAGTCGGCGGTACGCAATTCATGTTGCCGGCCACCGGCTCGACGATGATGCAGGCGATCTCGCCACCGATGCGGCCGAACAGTTCGCGCACCGCCGCGGCGTCGTTGTAGGCCAGGGTCAGCGTGTGTTCGGCCAGGCCCGCCGGCACGCCGGGCGAGCTGGGCACGCCGAAGGTCAGGGCGCCGGAGCCGGCCTTGACCAGCAGAGAGTCGGAATGACCGTGGTAACAGCCCTCGAACTTGACGATCTTGTCGCGCCCGGTGAAACCCCGCGCCAGGCGGATGGCGCTCATGGTGGCCTCGGTGCCGGAACTGACCATGCGCACCAGATCCATGGAGGGCACCAGCTTGCAGACGGCTTCCGCCATCTCGGTCTCGATGGCAGTGGGCGCACCGTAGCTCAAGCCGCGATCGACGGCCTCATGGACTGCCTTAAGCACCTCCGGGTGGGCATGCCCCAGCACCATCGGTCCCCACGAGCCCACATAGTCGATGTAGCGCTTGCCGTCGCCGTCATAGAGAAAAGGGCCTTCGGCGCGCTCGACGAAAACCGGCGTGCCGCCGACACCCTTGAAGGCGCGCACCGGGGAATTGACGCCGCCGGGGATGCGGCGCTTGGCGGCTTCGAACAGATCGGAGTTGGTCATGGGGATCCTGGTTTGGATGGCAGTCCCCGGATTTCGCTTCGCTTCATCCGGGCTACGGAATAAATCAAGCCTTCGGCAGCGTCACGCCGGTCTGGCCTTGGTATTTGCCGCCGCGGTCGCGGTAGGAGGTGTCGCAGACCTCGTCGGCGCCGATGAACAGTACCTGGGCGACGCCCTCATTGGCGTAGATCTTGGCCGGCAGCGGCGTGGTGTTGGAAAACTCGAGGGTTACATGCCCCTCCCACTCCGGCTCCAAAGGCGTCACGTTGACGATGATGCCGCAGCGGGCGTAGGTCGACTTGCCCAGGCAGATGGTCAACACATCCCGCGGGATGCGGAAGTATTCCACCGTGCGGGCCAGGGCGAAGGAATTGGGCGGGATGATGCAGACGTCCGACTTCAGGTCGACGAAGCTGTTCTCGTCGAAATTCTTGGGATCGACGATGGCCGAATTGATGTTGGTGAAAATCTTGAACTCGTCGGAACAGCGGATATCGTAGCCGTAGCTGGAGGTGCCATAGGAGATCACCCGCTGATCGTTCACCGAGCGGACCTGGCGCGGCTCGAACGGTTCGATCATGCCCATTTCCGCTGCCATGCGGCGGATCCAGTTGTCGGATTTGATGCCCATGGTCAGTTATTCACGATACTGATGGTGGGGAAGCGGGCGCTGTAGTCCTTGGCGGTGAGGGCCAACCGGCCCGCCATCTTGCGGGCGATTTCCCGGTAACGGCGGGCGCAGGCGCCGTCGGGGTCCGCCACCACGGTGGGATGGCCGCCGTCGGCCTGCTCGCGGATCTTGATGTCCAAGGGCAGCGAGCCCAACAGTTCCACGCCGTACTTCTCGGCCATTTTCTCGCCGCCGCCGGCGCCAAAAATGTGTTCCTCGTGGCCGCAGTTGGAACAGACGTGGACGCTCATGTTCTCGACGATGCCCAGCACCGGCACGCTCACCTGCTCGAACATGCGCAGGCCCCGCTGGGCGTCCAGCAGGGCGATATCCTGGGGCGTGGTGACGATGATGGCGCCGCTCACCGGAATCTGCTGGGCCAGGGTCAGCTGGATATCGCCAGTACCGGGCGGCAGGTCGATGATCAGATAATCCAGGTTGTCCCAGCGGGTATCTTTCAGCAGTTGCTGCAGCGCGCCGGTCACCATGGGACCGCGCCAGATCATGGGCGTGTCCTCATCGATCAGGTAGCCGATGGACATGGACTGCACGCCGTAGGCGACCTTGGGCAGGATAGCCTTGTTGTCGACCACCTCCGGCTTGCCCGAGAGGCCCAGCATGGCCGGCTGGCTGGGGCCGTAGATATCCGCGTCCAGGATGCCGACGCGGGCATCCTCCGCCGCCAGCGCCAGCGCCAGATTGACGGACGTGGTGGACTTG
Organism: Methylococcaceae bacterium; assembly: GCA_012026715.1. Classification (GTDB taxonomy): domain Bacteria; phylum Pseudomonadota; class Gammaproteobacteria; order Methylococcales; family Methylococcaceae; genus VEPB01. The sequence continues at coordinate 9,592 of VEPB01000319.1, forward strand.
CCCACGCCGCCCTTGCCAGACGCCACCGCGATGATGTTCTTCACTCCGTCCAGCGGCTTGAGGTTCTTCTGTACCGCGTGGGAAATGATCTCGACGCCCACCTCCACGATCAGCTTGCCGATACCCGGCAGCGTGGCGAGCGCATCGCGGATCAGCGCCTCAATCTCGGCCCGAAACTGTTTGGCCGGATAGCCCAGCGCGATGCGCACGGTGACATCGGCGCCTGAAATCTCGATCTTCTTGACGGACTTGGCCGCCACCAGGTCGCGGTCCAGGTTGGGGTCGATGACCGTCTGCAAAATGGCCTTGATGTCGCTCTCGGCGAGGATGCCCATGGTTCGTCTCCGGCAAAAACGCCGGTCATTCTAACCGAAACCGCGAAGCGGGCGACGCAACGGTCCTGCCATCGTGGCGACAGTGATAAAATTCCGCACTTTACGCATTCCGACGACCGCCCCCATGACCGACACCGCACCGCGCAAAATCCTCGTCACCAGCGCCCTGCCCTACGCCAACGGCCCCATCCACCTGGGCCACCTGGTCGAATACATTCAGACCGACATCTGGGTGCGGTTTCAGAAGATGCGCGGCCATGACTGCCGCTACGTGTGCGCCGACGACACCCACGGCACCCCCATCATGCTGCGGGCGGACAAGGAAGGCATCAAGCCGGAAGATCTGATCGCGCGGGTCAAGACCGAGCACGAGCGGGACTTCAAGGGTTTCCACGTCGAATTCGACAACTACTACTCCACCCACTCGGAGGAAACCCGCCGTTTCGCCGAGACCATTTACCGCCGGCTCAAGGAACGCAACCTGATCGCCGAACGCTCCATCGAACAATATTACGACCCGGTCAAGGAAATGTTCCTGCCGGACCGCTTCATCAAGGGCGAGTGTCCCAAATGCCACGCCAAGGACCAATACGGCGATTCCTGCGAAGCCTGCGGCGCGACCTATTCCCCCACCGATTTGATCAACCCGTTTTCCGCGATTTCCGGCGCCGAACCGGTACGGAAGGAATCGGTACATTATTTCTTCAAGCTGGGCGACTGCGCGGATTTCCTGAAAACCTGGACCCGTTCCGGCCCGCTGCAATCCGAGGCCGCCAACAAGATGGACGAGTGGCTGTCCGGCGGATTATCGGACTGGGATATTTCCCGCGACGCCCCCTATTTCGGCTTCGAGATTCCCGACGCACCGGGCAAATACTTTTATGTCTGGCTGGATGCGCCCATCGGCTATATGGGCAGTTTCCGGAACCTATGCAATCAGCTGGGCATCAACTTCGAGGAGTACTGGAACAAAGATTCCCAGGCCGAGCTCTATCACTTCATCGGCAAGGACATCCTCTACTTCCATGCCCTGTTCTGGCCCGCCATGCTGGAACATTCCGACTTCCGCACCCCCACCCAAATCTACGCCCACGGTTTCCTCACCGTGAACGGCGAGAAGATGTCCAAATCCCGCGGCACCTTCATCACCGCACAGAGTTATCTGGACCAGGGTTTGAATCCGGAATGGCTTAGGTATTACTACGCCTGCAAGCTAAATGGGTCGATGGAAGATATCGATCTGAACCTGGAGGACTTCACGGCCCGAGTAAACTCGGACTTGGTGGGTAAATATATCAACATCGCCAGCCGAACTGCCGGCTTTGTTACAAAGCAACTTCAAGGAACATTGGACGCATCTTATTGGTTAACCGATGAAGGCAGGGGAATACTGGAAGGCGCAGTCGGCTCAGGCTTCTGGATTGCGGAGGCGATAGAGGCTCGTGATTACTCCAAAGCAATCAGAGAAATCATGCGCATCGCTGACAGCCTAAATGAGTTTGTCAACGCGCAAGAGCCCTGGAAAATCGCGAAGAACCCGGACCAGAACAACCTCTTATTGAATATATGCACACGCAGTCTGCAGGGTTTTCAGCTACTGTCCGTCTTGCTATCGCCGTTCCTGCCCAACTTGACATCACGGGTAGCCCGGGAATTTTTTGGAATGGATCGAGACTTTCTTTGGAGCGACATCGCAAATCCGCCAAAACAAATCGCGCCTTACCAGCACCTTATGACCCGCATCGACCCCAAGCAGATTCAGGCGCTGGTGGAAGCCAACAAACCCAGCCTGGAACCCAAGCCGGAGCCGGCGCCCCATTCCCAGGCGCGCCATGCCGAGCATCAGCAGCATGCGGTCGAGCCGATCTCCGACACCATTTCCATCGACGACTTCGCCAAGATCGACCTGAGGGTGGCGAAGATCCTCAACGCCGAGCCTGTGGAGGGTGCCGACAAGCTGCTGAAGTTGACCCTGGACTTGGGGGGCGAGACCCGCACGGTATTCGCCGGCATCAAGTCGGCCTATGCGCCGGATCAGCTGATCGGGCGGCTCACCGTGATGGTCGCCAACCTGGCGCCACGCAAGATGAAGTTCGGCCTGTCGGAAGGCATGGTGCTGGCCGCCGGCCCCGGCGGCAAGGACATTTTCGTGTTGCAGCCGGACGAAGGCGCCCAACCGGGGATGCGGGTGAAGTGATGGATCTTGCGGCTTACCGCAAGATCGCCTACGAAGGCCTGTGGAAGAACAACCAGGCCTTGGTGGCGCTGCTGGGCCTGTGTCCGCTGCTGGCGGTCAGCAATTCGGTGGTCAACGCCCTGGGACTGGGATTGGCCACGACCATGGCGCTGCTGCTCTCCAACACCATCGTGTCGGTGGTGCGCCGGCTGATCCCCGGCGAAATCCGGTTGCCGGTTTTCGTGCTGGTGATCGCGTCCATCGTCACCGTGATCGAGCTGCTGATGAACGCCTACTTCCACGACCTCTACAAGATCCTGGGCATCTTCATCCCACTGATCGTCACCAACTGCGCCATCCTGGGCCGGGCCGAGGCCTTCGCCTCCCGGAACGGCGTGGATCGGGCCGCCGTCGACGGCCTGTTCATGGGGCTGGGTTTCACCTTGGCCCTGGTGGCCCTGGGAGCCCTGCGCGAAGCGGTCGGCACCGGCACCCTGCTGGCCCACGCCGAGCTGATGTTCGGAGCAAATGCCCGCACCTGGACGATCCGTTTGTTCGACGATTACGGTGGCTTTCTGCTGGCGGTGCTGCCACCCGGCGCCTTCATCGGCCTGGGATTGGTGGTCGCCGGAAAGAATGTGCTGGACGCCCGAGCCGCCCGACGGGCGGAGGAAGCGGCCCGATCAAAGCCGATCGCGTCAGCCGTCCTGGTGCCAGCTGCGCTGGAGCGGCGCTGACCTGAGCCATTCCTCGCAGACCTCGGCCGGCATCGGCCGGCTGATGAGATAGCCCTGCAGTTCGTCGCAACCCAGCTCCCGCAGCCGTTGATACTGGGCGGAGGTTTCCACGCCCTCGGCGATGGTGGTCAGCCGCAGGCTGCGGCCCATGCCGATGATGGCCGAGACGATGGCGGTACCGTCGGTATCCTCCATGACATCGTGGACGAAGGACTGGTCGACCTTGAGCTTGTCGATGGGAAAGCGCTTCAAATAGGCCAGGCTCGAATAGCCGGTGCCGAAGTCGTCGATCGACAGTTTCACGCCCTGGCTGCGCA
>VEPB01000165.1 GCA_012026715.1 Methylococcaceae bacterium
CTTCCGCTCTTTTCCATACTCCCTCCGTATCCCCTCCCGCACATCCTCGACGGCGATGGTTGTGCGGTCCCGCTGCAGGGTTTGCAGCGCCGCATAGCGCACCACGTTCATGATGGCGCCGCCGGACAGTTCATGCTCGCGGGCGAGTTTTTCCAAATCGATCGCTTGATCCAGGCCGGCTTTGGCGGGAAAGCTGCGGCGCCACAGGCTCAGGCGTTCCTCCGGGCGGGGCAGGGGGAAGTAGACGATGGATTCGAAGCGCCGTGCAAAGGCGTCGTCCAGGTTGTCGCGCAGGTTGGTGGCGAGGATGGCGACGCTGTCGAAGCTTTCCAGCCGCTGGAGCAGAAAGGCGATCTCCTGGTTGGCGTAGCGGTCGTGGGCGTCCTTGGTTTCGCTGCGCTTGCCGAACAGGGCGTCGGCCTCGTCGAAAAACAGTATCCAGTTGCGGTGCTCGGCCTGATCGAACACCCGCGCCAAATTCTTTTCGGTCTCGCCGATGTATTTGGACACCACCAGGGACAGGTCCACCTTGTAGACGTCGCGGCCGGTGGCCTTGCCCAGCAGGCAGGCGGTCATGGTCTTGCCGGTGCCGGGGGGGCCGTAGAACAGGGCGCGGTAGCCGGGGCGCAGCTTGGGTCCCAGGCCCCAGTCGTTCATCAGGGTGTCGCCGTGTTCCAGCCAGGCTTCGATCTCGCCGATCTGGCTGCGGGTGCTCGGGTGTAGCACCAGGTCGTCCCATTCCAGTTCGGTTTCGATGAAGCGGGCGGGGAACTTGACGCCAAAATCCGGTCGGTGGGCCTGGCCGGTGGTGAAATAGGCCAGGTATTCCTCGGACAGTCGCAGCGGCGCCTTCAACGGCGGTTCGTCATTCTCCGGCGCCAGCCGCAGGATGTCGTGGCGGGCGAACACGTGATCCCGTTCGAACAGGGCCTGCGCCGCGAAGCGGATGGCCAGGTCGGTGCCGGCCAACAGGAACAGCAGGGTCTCGCCGGTGGGGACGAAATCGCCGTCGGCGCCGTGACGGATGCCGCCGAATTCGGTGAAGCGACGGTCGAAGGTCTTGTTCTTTAGCAGGAACACGTCCAGCAACTGGGGCCGGACATGGGGCACCAGTCCCAGCACCAGGGCGACCCGTTCGGCATCGGTGAAGGGGTAGTAGCCGAGGAAGTGAGCATAGGGCGATGGCGAATCTTCGTAGCGCGGCGCTGGCGGCAGTTCGAAGGGCGCATCCTTGCCCTGTTCGCCCAGGTAGTGGGCGAAGCGCCGGTCCAGCACCTGGGCGAACCAGGCCAGCTCCTGTTCCAGGTCGCGGGCGTTGGCCTCCAGGACACTGGCGCTCATGGTCACCACTCCACCCGCAGCGGCGCGCTCATCCAGGGCAGCCGAATCCAGCCGAGCGACCAGGGAAACCGGTCCAGCACCACGTCGTAGCTGGCCCGTTCCACCCGCAGCCGCCAGCTGCCGTCGCTCCAGTCCAGCAGGCCCTGGCGCAGCAGAAAGGTGGAACGGAAACCGGGGGTCGACATTTGATTCAGGATCGGCGCCCGATCGATGACTTCCCGCAGAAAACCCTCGCCCGCCCGGCATTGCGCTTCGCTGAGTTCGGACTCCGGATCGTGCAGCTGCTCCGGTTCCAGACCGCACAAGACTTTGTTGAGGGGGAGCAGATATTCCGCCGGTACCGAAGGATGTCCGGTGGCCAGGTATTGCAGCAGGGTCGTGCCCCGGAGCGCGTCGGCGACATCGGGGAAGCGGCCGGACTCGGTGAGCCCCAAGTCCTGGAAAAATGCCGGGAGAAAAGGCCACAGCACGGCAAGGCCGGCGTTGCTGATGTAGAACTCCCCGTCCGGGTCGACGATTTCCGCGATGACGTTCCGGCTGTCCGGCTCTCCGGCGACTGGGTCCGCAAGGGTCACGTCATCGCCGGAGGCACGCTCGAAGCGATGGGGTCGTCGGGAGGAAGGCCCCGCCGGTTCCAGGCTATTCGGATCGGAGGATTCATACCCCGGTGGTTCCGAAGCGGTTTGAATCCGGCCGCCGTCGAGGTGGGTTTGCGGTGAATCCAACTCCCGCGCGGATTGGTCCGGAAGCGGACCGATTTCGCCGGAGGACGAGGTCGGGCGTTGCTGCAGCGGCACGGTGTTCCGTTCGCTGGATCGCGGATCGGTCGATGTGCCTGCCATGATGCCCGTCGCTGCATAGGCCACCCGGTGCAATTCGTGGAGTTCGGCCGCGTCGAGTTGCAGCCGGCCAGTCCACCGCCGCAAGACGCGATCGACGAATCCCTGGGCCGTTGCCACTCGCGATTCGGCGGCGATCTGCAGGAGACTGTCCCACAGCGTCCGGGCCAGGCGGTCCGGTGGCGAGGCCTTTTCGGACCCAGACCGCATGGCTTGTTGGGTCAGGCTGTCGACGAGCGGCAGGGCTTCGATCCGCAGCCCCGCAACCCGCGCTACCATCACGCTCAAGAGCGGGGGAGGAAAGTGTCGAATCGCCCGCGCCCGTGCCTCCGATTTCCCCAGCAGCGGACGCAAAACGTCCGCCAGTTCGGCGGCCGATTCTCGCAGCAAGAGTTCCAGATTTTCCTCCAGCACCTTTTCGTGCGCCGGGTCGGCCCACCAGGGCAGATGGCCCTGTTCCAGGAACCGGACTACCAGTTCCAACGCCGCTTGGTGCCGCGATGAGCCGGTTTCGGCATCCGCGCAGGCACGGGCCAGGGCAGCGGTCAGCGCTTTGCCGATGCGTCGGCCGAATTCTTCGGCCAGTTCGGCGCGTTCGAATCGCCCCAAGTCGACTTCGAGGCGGGCGATGCGGTGCAACCGGCCGGAAGGGCTGGCTTCGTTGCAGCAACGCTCGATGACGGTAGACAGGCTCCGGCCGATCCGGGCGAGTTGCTGCTGCAGCGGCCAGGCATCCTGCTCACGGGCGACGTGAACCTCCAGAATCTGCTTTTGGATCACGTGCCGCTGCGCGCCCATGCTCGGATCACGCAGCGGGTGGGGGAGCGTCGATCAGCAACTCCGCCACCGTCCGGTTGATGACCGTCTCCAGGCGGGTTTGGGCCTTGACGGCGACGAGGGTGAGCTTGGCATCGGCCGGCAGCGGCGCGGTCAGGAGCAGGGAGGGCGGTTCCGGGTTCAGGGTTGCCAGGTTGGGATGATCGGTGAGTCGTTCCGGCGGAATCGTCGGCGCGACCACCAGGGCGGTTTCCACCACGAGTGCGTCGACACCCTTGTTGCGAGCGATATCGGCCGAGTCCTTCTGGTGGAAATAGACCGGGGCGGCCAGATCGTCCTGCCCGTCCGCGAGGCGGAACCGGTAAAACACGCCGGGCTGGCCGCCGGTTACCGCGATGGGGGGCTTGATCGTGCCGCCATCGGTGACGCCGTGCAGCTTCAGGGACGGATTCGGATCGGGGCGGACCA
>VEPB01000068.1 GCA_012026715.1 Methylococcaceae bacterium
GGGAATCTTTGCCGCTGCGGAACCTATCTGCGCATCCGCGCCGGCATCCATCGCGCCGCCGAACTCACCAAGAAGAAGGGGGCCGCATGAGTACGCCGACCCTGGTCGATACAGGCCGCCGCGATTTCCTCAAGAAGTCTGCCCTGGCCGGCAGCGGCCTGGTGCTGGGCTATTACCTGAAAGGTGCGGAGAGCCTGGCCGAGGGCGTGGCCAAACCCTCGACGGTTCCGGCCACCGGCGAATTTCGCCCCAACGCCTTCATCCGTATCGCTCCCAACGGTGTCATCACCCTGATCTCCAAGCAACCCGAGATCGGTCAGGGCATCAAGACCTCGCTGCCCATGGTCATCGCCGAAGAGTTGGAAGTGAACTGGCAGGATGTGCACATCGTCCAGGGCGATCTGGACGCCGTTTACGGCAGCCAGAGCGCCGGCGGATCCCGCTCCACGCCCACCAATTACGAGGAATTCCATCGTCTGGGCGCCACTGCGCGCACCATGCTGATCGAAGCAGCCGCCAAGGCCTGGAAAGTGTCGGCGGCCGAGTGCATCGCCGAGGGCAGCGCGGTGCATCATCCAAAGTCCAAGCGCCGGCTGGGCTACGGGGCGCTGGCGGCGAAGGCGGCGGCCCTGCCGGTGCCGGCGGCGGATCAGGTCAAGCTCAAGGATCCCAAGGACTACAAGCTTCTGGGATCACGCATCGGCGGGGTGGACAACCCCGCGGTGGTGACCGGCAAGCCGCTGTTCGGCATCGACGTGAAACTGCCCGGCATGCTTTACGCGGTCTACGAGAAATGCCCCGCCTTCGCCGGCAAGGTGGTGAGCGCCAACCTGGATGCCATCAAGGCCCTGACCGGCGTGCGCGATGCCTTCGTGATCGAGGGAGCGGGCGGTGATTTGCGCGGGCTGCTGCCGGGAGTCGCCATCGTGGCTGAGTCCACCTGGGCCGCTTTCAACGCCCGCAAGCAATTGCAGGTGACGTGGGACGAGGGCAAGGTGGCGTCGGAGAGTTGGGAGGGCTTCGCCGCCAAGGCGGAAGAACTGTCCAAACAGCCGGGAGCCGAGAGTCTGCGCAAGGACGGCGACGTGGCTGCTGCCCTGGCCGGTGCCGCCAAAAAGGTGGAAGCGGCCTACAGCTACCCCTTCATCTCCCACGCCAGCATCGAGCCGCAGAATTGCACCGCCTGGTTTCGCGACGGGCACATGGAAATCTGGGCGCCCAGCCAGAATCCGGAAAACGGCCAGAAGGTGGTGGCGGAAACCTTAGGGCTCCCCAAGGACAAGATCACCGTGCATCTGACCCGTGCCGGCGGTGGTTTCGGCCGTCGGCTGAGCGCTGACTATGTGGTGGAGGCCGCCGCCATCGCCCAGCGGGTAAAAGCGCCGATCAAGCTCACCTGGTCGCGGGAAGACGATCTGCGTCACGACCATTTCCGCGCTGGTGGCTTCCATTTTCTTCGCGGTGGATTGGATGCCAAGGGCGAGTTGATCGCCTGGCACAACCACTTCGTCACCTTCGCCAACCGGGTGAGCCAGGACGGCAAGTCCATCCTCCAGCCCGGAGCCGGTGCCAGCCTGGCGGGCGACGAATTTCCCGGTCGCTGGGTAGCCAACTGCCTGCTCGAACAAACCGCCCTGGAGTGCGGAATCCCCATGGGGCCCTGGCGGGCGCCGGGCAGCAACGTGTTCGCCTGGGTGTTCCACAGTTTCATCGATGAACTGGCCCACGCCGCCGGCCGCGATCCGCTGGAGTTCCGCCTGGACATCCTGGGCGATAAAGAGATCGTTCCCGGCACCGGCGAAAAGGGCGTGCCCTACGACGTCGGCCGTATGAAACATGTGCTGCAGCATGTGGCGGAGCAGGCCGGATGGGGCAAGAAGACCTTCCCGAAAGGACAGGGTCAGGGCATCGCCTTCCACTTCAGCCATCGCGGCTACATCGCCCAGGTGGCGGAAGTGACGGTTTCCAGGGAGGGCAACCTCAAGGTCGATCGGGTGGTGGTGTCCACCGACATCGGTGCCCAGATCGTCAAGGAAGTGGCGACGAAGACC
>VEPB01000314.1 GCA_012026715.1 Methylococcaceae bacterium
CCCTCAACCGAGCTTGGATTCTACGTCGATTGCATTGCCGCTACTACCGCATTCACATGCTTCGGGATGGCCTGGGCGAGCGCCGCCCTCAACCGGCTGCATATCGGATGACGATCGCGGTGACGTTGTCCCGTGCGCCCCGCTCTTCGGCCATCCGGATCAGTTCTTCGAGAACGATCTCCGGGTCGCCGTGCGCGCACAGGGCGGCGATGTCGGCCGTCGCCAGTTCCTTGTCAAGGCCATCGGAACAAAGCAGGTAAAGGTCGCCGACTTGGGCTTCGCACCGGCCGTATTCCAGTTCCAGTTCGGCATCCGCGCCCACCGCGCGGGTGATCACGTTGCAACGGCCTTGTTCCAGCAGCTGATCGACGTTGCCGATGCCTTGCCGGACCAGGTCATCGAACAGGGAATGGTCGTGGGTCAGCTGCTCCAACTGGCCGCTGCGGTAGCGATACAGACGGCTGTCGCCGGCCCACAGGAAGCGGCACTGGTTTCCGGCAACCAGCATGACCACCACGGTACTGCCGATCACCTCGCCCTGTTCCGACGCTTCCGCCATCTTCCACAAGGCCGCATTCACGTTCTGGAGAGCCGCCGCGACGGAGTCCTGAAACGCCGAAAGTTCGGCGGCTGGGGCGACGACCGCCAACGCGTCGACGATGGCCTTGCTGGCGACGTCGCCGGCCTGATGTCCGCCCATGCCGTCGGCGACCGTCCAGAGTCCGATCTCGGCGCGATCCAGCAGGGCATCCTCGTTGACCTTGCGGCGGCTACCGACGGTGGTCCGGCCGGCCGACAGCCAGCGCGGCTGGATGCGTGCCGGCTCAACCAGGGGCCGGGTAACATGGGCGCGGGCTGGCACGGTCTCATCGCCGTCGGGGTGTGCCACCGCATAGACCCGCACCGTCCAGCCGCGCTGCGACCAGTCGCCGGTCAGCAGTGCGGTGTAGGCGTCCACCGGCGGCAGCCCTTCGCACGCTAAAAAGGTCGGCCCCAGGATCTCCGAGCCCGCGGTACTCCAGTAGCTATAGGCCGGCATGAGCTGCGCCAGCAGATAGCGGTTGAAATCGGCAAACACCGCCGGCATCTGGTCCAGGTCGTGCAGCCCCCACTGAAACGCCCGGCGGGGATTGGTGGCGGCATCGGGCGGGATCAGCTCTCGCAGCAGTCCGGAGTTGAGCGGCGCCGGAGTGCGCTCCAGCCCGCTGTTGAAAACGTCCAGATCGAATTCATCGTCCAACCCGCTCAGCGCCAGCTGCTCCAGGGTCTCGAACCAGCCGTGGTGGGGCAGGAACAGGCACGGCAGGGTTTGGGGACTCACCGGCGCCGCGATGGTTAGCGGGTAATAACGCCCGACCCGGTCGACGCTGGGCATCAGAATGCCCGCCCACGCGGCATTGCCGCACAACCCCGGACTGAGCGCGAAGCGCCAGATGGGGCTGATCAAATAGCGGTCCAGCCAGCGGTCGCCCAACTGCTCCCGACTGACCGACAGTCCGGTCTGCAGCCAGCGGTCCCAGGGATCGATGAAGTCCCGCGGCAACCGCCGCGACACGAAATCCCCCAAATGGGGAAACTTGCCGTAAAAGCCGGGGCTCTGCGAGCTTCCGTTCACAACCCCTCCGGACAACGGAATCCCTGCAGTTGATCCAGCGTGTTGAAGGGATTGTTGACGCTGCCGGCGCGGAGTTCGTAACGGGCGCTGAATCCTTCCGCCTGGAAGGTCAGGTTGAAGCGATCCGGCAAGCCGGTCTGCTCCACGCTGATCTCGTCCAGCAAGCGGAAAAACGCCCAGGTCCCTTCCTTGAAACGGCTGATCTGGCGGCCATCGAGGGTTTCGAACACCATCCGCACCCCGGCATTGGTGCTGGGCCCCGGCCACTGAAACTTGACGATCTGCTCGGGTCCATGCCGATAGACCGCTTCCTGCCCTTCGATATTGAGGCGGAAAGCGCTCACGGTATTGTCCAGCGACAAAGGCTTGAGCTCGAACTGGATCTGCGGCTGGTTGCCGCCGGAGGGGAAGAAGGACGCCCGGATCCGGGCGGCGTTCTGAAACTGGCGGATCACCCCGGGCGACAGCCCCAAGGGCTTGTCCGACACCATTTCGCGCCATTCGCTCCGGCTGGTGTCGATAAACGGCTTGAGATTGGCCTGGAAGACCTGGTCGATCACCCCGTTGGGAGCGAACAGCTTGCCGAAATCCGCCAGCAGCACATCCTGCGGCGACTTGTAGAACGGATAGCGGTTATCCAGTGCCGCACGGCACGGCGCGCCGGCGCCGGCCTTCACCGCTTCGGCGAGTTGGGCCTTGGCAACCGACCGGGCGCGATCTCCGCCGCTCGTGGTCAGGCTCAGCAGCCAACCTCGCACCGGTTCCGGCAAGTGGCCGAATTCGGTCTGCGACTGCCGCACCACATCATTGCCGCCCGGAGCCAGCTTGCTGGGGTCATTGGGGGTGAGCTGCATCAGGTAGTCGTGCAAGGCGCCGATCTGGGTCAGCGTTCCGTTGAGGGCGATGGGTTTGTCCGGCGCGTCCGCCGCAACCAGGCTGTTGAGTGGCTGAAACACGGCCTCCAGGTCGCGCACCGGGTCGGGACCGTTGTCCAGTCCGGCAGCCTGGCGGGCCGCCGCCAGCGCCTTTTGGGTAACGTCGTCGGCCGTGGGTAGCGCCTTGCCGGCGGTTTTCGACAGCAGGTCCGCCGCAGCAGCCGCGGCCTTACTGAGCGAGGTGTTCTTCTCGACGGCCTGCAGGATGGCCTTCATGGGACTGTCCGGCCGACCCAGAACGTCCAACATGTCCACAGCCTGCTGGGTATTTTGCGGCGACTTGATCTTGATCCCGTTCAGCAGACCGACCCAGGCACGCTGATAGTCGGCCAGATAGAGCTTCTTCAAATCCTCGTGCAGCCGCGCCATGTCGGCGGGTTCGAGCCGCGCCGCGGTGCCCAGCACCCAGTTCTGCTCCACCGCGTCCTTGACGAACACCACGCTCTTCTTCAGAAATACCTCGGTGTATCCCCAGCCGGTATAAAGCGCCGGCACCGTCAGGCTGCCGACGTCGCCGCCGCCGGCACTGGTGAAGACCCGGCCGGCGGTGGGTTGCAGCACGCTGGCCAGGTGGAAATCATGCTCTTGACCGGTGACCGCCTCGGTCTTGAAGCGCGCATAGACCTGGTTCACCAACGGTATCTGGGTCAAGCGGCTCCGCACCGCGGCCACGAAAGCCTCGTCCTGCGGCACCGACAGTTGATCCAGTTGCAGCAGATGTCCCAAGTGAACGTTGAGGGCGGCCAAGGTCTCCGGCTCACTGGAAAACGCCTGCTCCCAGTCCAGCTTGATCCAGGGCACCGCGACCTTGGGATCCATGTGGCTGGGGTCGTTGAAGCCCAGATAGACCCGCAGCAGTTGATACAGCACGTCCAGCGACTGCCCCTCCTGGCCCTGCATGCGCTCCTTGAGGCGCTGCACGATCACCGGCGCGAACGATTGCCGCAGCAGGTTTTCGTAGGCTTGATTGATGCCGGCCTGCAGCTTGTCGCCCTGAGACAGGCCGAACCCCTGGGTCCAGCCCTCATTCGCCACGATGTCGTGGGCCTGCTGCAGCGCGTCGAGGCGTGGCAGCAGTGCCTTGAAATTGGAGCGGGTATCCGTGGGCACGATGTTGACGCCCCGGTATTGGGCGATCTTTTCTTCCACCTGAGCGATGACGTCCCGGTTACCCCGGTAGCTCACCGTCCACAGCAACAACACCGCCACCGTCGCCAGAGCCACGCCGAAATATCCGGCGAGTTGGACCCAGCGCCAGCGCCGTTCCACCCGGGGATCCACTCCGACCAGTTCGGCTTCCTTGAACAGCACTTCCCGAATCAAGCGGGTCAGGAAATAGCTCCTGCCGCGCCCGCTGTAAACCGGCACCGCCTGGCGGTCCAGCCGGAAGGCGCCGGCCAGCATGCCCATGACGCGGTCGATGGGGGTGCCCTCCTGCGTGCCGCTGGTGAGATAAAAGCCCCGCAGCAGCGGCTCCCGTTCATAGCGGGTCGGCGCGAACGCCAGATCCAGAAAGCTTGCAATGGCGGGCTTGAGCAGCGCCAACTGTTGGGGGAAATCGATGATGAGGCCTCGCCGCTGCACATCCTTTTCGTCCTGCAACCGCCGCAGCAGCCGCTGATGCAGGCGCTGCAGCAGATCCTGGTAGGCCCGCTCGAAACGCTGTGGCACCCCTTCCCCGTCGGCGAAACGCCCGGACGGCCGCAAGGGTTCCAGGGGAAAGGTCTCGCCCCACACCTGGGCGCGTTCTTCCGGCGTGAGGTCGGCGAAGAAGTCGGTGAATCCGGCCAGCAGGTCGGCCTTGGTCAACAGAATATAGATGGGCAGGCGTACGCCCAGGGTTTGGTACAGCTCCTGAACCCGGCGGCGAATCGCACCGGCGTGCAGACCGCGCTCCTCCTCGGTTTGCTGCAGCAGATCGCTCACGCTGACCGCCACCAGGATGCCGTTCAGCGGCCGGCGCGGCCGGTAGCGCTTGAGCAACTCCAGGAAACCTTGCCACGCGGCGGCATCCACCGCCTGGTAACTGTCCTGGGTGGTGTAGCGGCCTGCGGTATCCAGCAGCACCGCCTCGTCGGTAAACCACCAGTCGCAGTTGCGGGTGCCGCTGACGCCCTTTACGGAATGCTTGCCGAGCCGTTCCGCCAGGGGAAACCGCAGGCCTGAGTTGATCAGGGCGGTGGTCTTGCCGGAACCGGGAGCGCCGATGATGGCATACCAGGGCATCTCGTAGAGCGCGGTGCGCTTGCCTTCGCGGCCGGCGCCGACTTCCTTCAGGACCTTGAGGGCTTCGTCGAAACCCTGCCGGAGGATCTCCAGCTCCTGGTCAGACGCGATCTTTTCGTCACCCTCGCCTGCTTCCGGCTGGGCGAGGTCGGTCATCAGCCGCCGGTCCTTGCGCCCGACGACGGCCAGCCTGATCAACTGGTAGATCAACCAGACGACCCAGAGGGCGACGATGGCGGCGATACGTGCCATCGCCGATTCCAGCGGAACGGCCCCGGCTACGGCGATCAGGGGACCTGCAAACCAGATCAGCGCGGACAGCGCCAACAATCCGATGATCTGGATCACCCAAGGATTCACAAAAAATTTCAGCACGTTCCGCACGGGCGATCTCACTTGATCAGGATGTCGACACGCCGGTTCAAGGCCCGGTTATCCGCATTGTCATTGGGCGCCAAGGGCTCGCCATCGGCCCTGCCTTCGGCGCGGATTCGCAAGCCCGGGCTGGCGTCGGCGATCAACATGTCGGCCACGTTCTTGGCGCGGCTGTTGGAAAGGTGCCAGTTGGAAGGAAAACGGGCGGACACGATGGGTTTGTCGTCGGTATGACCGGTCACCAGCACGTTATCCTGGGCCGGTACCAAGTCTTTGGCGATCTTGTCGATCATCGGCAGAAATTCCGGCTTGATCTTGTCGCTGCCGGACGCGAAGGAATTGCGGATGCGCAGCAGATTATCGTCCACCACCTCGACCATGTTGGCGCTGATCTCCGCCGCCAGCAGCCGCCGGTAGCGGTCGGCCCGGCCCGGCGCCGTCACCTTCTTGATCACGGGAGGCGGCGGTGCGGCCGCGGCAGCCAGCCGGATATCCTCGTGGGACAATCCCAGGAGCTGCTTGAAAACCGGATCGGAGATCCCATTGATGGCCAGGACAAATCCGACATAGCCCAGCGCCAGCACCGCCGCCGCCACCGCACCGATCACCCAGAGCGGCACGTAGCGCAACAACGCCGGTCGCAGGTCGCGCAGCCCCTGCCAGCGCGGAGACAGCTCCCGCTCGGCATCGCCGCGCACCCGCTGAATCGACTGGAAGGCATCCAGACGCTGCTGTTCCAGGGCATTGAGCCCGCCCGACACGATGCGGTACTTACCCTGGAAACCCAGGGTGACGAACAGATAATACAGTTCCAACAGGTCCAGGTTCTGCGCCGGTGCCCGCTGCAAATGCTGGAGGACATCGAAGAACCGCTCGCCGCCCCAGCCCTCCTTATGGAAGATCACCAGCAGGCTGTGGTGGCTCCAGGAACTCTGGGCCCCCCACGGCGTGTTGAGGACGATCTCGTCGAGAAAACTGCACAAGCCGTAACTGGCCATCTTGCCCTGCTCCGGCGTCAGTCCCAGTTGCAGGGTGCGGGTTTCGAACTCCCGCACTTCCTTGACCATGCGTTGCTGAAGCTCCTCCACCGCCTGGTGGATGGGCATCCCGCGCAGGCGGCCGGCCAGCGACAGCAAGGGCATGGCGGCGGTGACCAGCACGTTCTCCTGGCCCGACTCGAACCGTCCCTCCACCGGCCGTTCATCCACCGGCAGGGCGTAGCCGGCCGAAGCCACGTTGACGGTGGGCGGCGACACGGTATCGGGGGCCTTGTTACGGCGCCCGCCCGGCGTCGGACGCACGATGGTCTTGTCGTCGTCGCGAAAAGGGGAAAACGGATCGTCTTGGCTCACCTGGCATCACCCCCCGTTGACAACTGAAAACTCCAGCTCCATTTCCACGCGGCATCACCCCTTTTTGATGGCCCAGAACTCAAGCTCCAGACCGGGAAAGTTGCCGCCGATATGAATCGCGAAGCCACCCGAGGCGGCCATTTTCTTCCACAAATCGCTCTGCTTGTTGAGTTCGAAATAGGAGAAGCCGGCGTGGAAGGGAATCTGCCTCGGCGCCACCGGCAGCGGATGAATGCTGATGCCGGGCAACGCTGCCCGAACCAGCTGCTGAATTTCCTCCACCGGACCGATTTTGACCTGGGGCGGAAAATGGGAACGCATCAGTTCCGGCGAAACCTGGGCGTTGGCGGCCAGCACAAAGATCGCATCCTCCAACAGCTTGAGATCGGGTCGTTTGGCGCCGTAAACGCCAAACTTCGGCTTGCTGAGTGGCAGCTGTATGGCGTTCTGCTCCAGCACCATGCTCAGCAGTTGCCGCAGTTCGTCCATCACCGGCCGAAAACAGGCCTGGAGGTCGTCGTGCTGATAGTGGGGAAATCCGATGGGCCGCTTGCCGGGACGGTAAAAGGTGGCCAACTCGCCGACCATCTGCAGGCACAGCCGGAAGCAGTCCTCCGGGTGCATCGTGGCGTTGTAAGCCAAGTGGGTCAGCAATGGTTCATAACGGTTGATGAGCTGCAACAGCATGAAATCGGAGACTTCCGCCACCCCGCCGTGTCCGGCCCCGGCCACCCGCGCCGCCAGCGCCTCGCCGCGCGTGTGCAGCAAGCCCTCCAGATCCCGCAGAAAGGCGCCGAGGCCGGAAGCCGCGACGCAATTGACGGCGGATGGGATGAACTGATCGTCCAGCAACACGGTCTTGTCGGCCTTGACCTCGATGATGCGCGCCACCGGCACACAGCTGTAACCGGCCCGCTCCTGGCGTGCCAGCATCAGCCGGGTACGCAGCCCACCCACCTGCACCGCGTAACGGCCGTCGGCGCCGCTGTTGTGATCGCGCACCTCGCGTTCTTTCAGGCGATAGCGGGAAAGACTTTCGGGCGCGCTGTCCGAATCGATCTCGGCGGCTTCCGGCCGGCGCGACGCCAGGCACAGATAGACCACCGAGTTGCGGACGTCTTCGCCGACATCCAGCGGCAGCGGCAACTCGTCGTCGCCGGGCAGGTCGAACGGCGTTCCGTCGGGGAAAATGCCGGCGCACTGATTCAACGCCAGCTTGCCGACCGCCAACTGGCCCAGATCGATCCTGAGCCGGGAAAATCCCCAGTCGTAGGCCCGCAATCCCCGGCAACGGCTGTCCACCAAGTGTTCCAGATAGCGGTCATGCTGCTGGAAATGCTGGGGACGCAGAAACATCCCCTCGGACCAAATCACCCGATTGAATTCAGACATGGCTGCTTCCGCTACCTCGCTCCGCCCGGACCCCGGTTGGATGCGGAACCCTTGAGTATCTGCATCTGCCGTTCATAGGCTTCGACGAAGGTTTCGCCGAAGATATTCTCCAAGACCTCGTTGGCCAGTTCAGGATAGGCCCTCACATAGGCTTCCCAGCACTTCGCCTTTTTCTGAAACACCAAGCCCTCCTCGAAGGGTTTCTCGAACACTGTCGGGTGGAAGCGCTTGAGCGCGTCGGCCAGCGCCGCCTGGATGCCGGCGGTCATCGCCAGCTGATGGTTCATCACATCGCCCATCCCTTCCTGGACTGCTCGCCGCGGCTCTATGAAGCCGGGATGGCGGGGGTCCAGCAGCAATTTGATGGCATCGCCCGGATCGGCGGTGAATTTGAGCGGATTGTTGTTGGCGGCGCGAATGGTGGTCACGGCGACCCGGAACTGGCTCTTGACCTCCGCGCGCGCCCTCAGCACGGTCATCAGGCCATCCACCATTTCGCGAAACAGCACGCCGACCGTGAACATGGCCTGCTCCAGTTCGGCGGCCGGCAGGTCGGACGATACCCCGGCACCCTTGAGAAATTGCCGGAACAACTCATCGGATGGGGCCGTCGTTGGGGCAGCGGAAACCGGGGATGCCGCCGGAGCGGGCGGCTGGGCCGCTCCGGGCCGCGGAATGCGAGCGGGCGGCGGAGTGATCTCGGGGCCTACTGAAGCCGGCGCGGCCGATGAGCCGCGGACTTCGGCCGGAAAAGGCGACTCCGGCGGGACCAAGGGCGCAGCTGTTTCAGCTGGCGAAAGTCTAACCGAAGGCTCCCGCGGGCGTGCCGGTTCCATCCCCTCGCTCGACCCCGTCGGCCAGGCCGCCGGCATCGGCGAAATCGGCTTGGCCGGCGGTGGGGCGAACGGGGAAACCTCGGGCGGAGGCTCGCTGCCCCGACGTTCCTCCGCCGGGATTGCCAGCGCGGCCGGCTCCGCCACGTCGGACGTGGCCGGTACTTCCGCGTTGGGCGTTGAAGGTGCGGCCATCGCCTCCACGCTCGGCCGGAACGGATCCTCTCCGCCAAACAAGTCATCGGGAAGCTCGAACGCCGCGGCATCGCGGGGGATGGCGGACGGCGGCTCGTCCAGGCCCGCCAACAGATCCTCGGCGCTCAGCTGGAACAAGTCGCCGGTCTGCACCGGCACCGGAGGCGTCGCCGCATCGGCCGGAATGAAGCTTTCGTTGAAGGGTGATGCCTCAGGCTGGTCGATGAAGGTCGGCGAGGGCGGCTCTCTCGGCGGCTCTTTGGAGGAACCGAAAGGAAAGGCGGAAAACGATTCGGAGAACTGCGGCACCACCGAGAACTGGGGGGTGGGTGCCGGCTCGAAGGCCGACAGCTGTTGCTGGAACGGGTCCGTCGTAAGCTGCGGGTGGAACGGATCCTCGGACGCCGCCTGTTGCCGCTCCACCCGCACTTGCAGTTCGTATTCGCCGATCTTGAATCGGTCCCCGTCACCCAAGGCCATCCGATTCTGCTGCAAAACCAGGTCGCGGCCGAAGAAATAGGTGCCACCGGTACTGGTATCGGCATAGTAGAAGCCGTTGGCATCAGCGCCGATTTCTCCGTGGCGGCGGGAGATCGCCTTGTCCGGGTCCTGCAACACCAGATCACAATCCGGCGACCGTCCGATCACCCCGCCGTCGGCACCGAACCGGGCGCTGAGCGGCGGCTGCGGCGGCGCACCGCGGTAACGGACGACTGTCACGGTAACCCACATCGTGGTCATGGCTGATTCGTTCGTGGTTGATGATTCAGGCTTCCGGCACGAAAAAGAACGGGCTGCCTTCATGTCCGGCGTGCTGCAGCGGCGCATACAGCGGGGTCTGGGAAAATCCGGCGGCCGCGGAGGACGTTCGCACCTTCCCGGCCACGGCGCGGAAGACGTCGAAATCTTCCAGCACCTTCTGGTTGGCGCGCAGCACGCCCAGGAAGGCATTGGCGAACACCGAATGGCCGCCGCCGCCTTCGTCCATGACCGGCTGCACCCCGCCCGAGGTCAACACGGTTCGGGCCTTTCGGGTATTCATGATCTGCAGCCACTTGGCGCGCTTGCTCTCGTCCATGCCGTCCGGCAACTTGGCCACGGCGCTTCCGGTGAGGGCGCCGGAATAGCAGGAATCGGCCACCACGATGATGTGGCGGGCCGGCATGATGCCTAAGAATTCGGTAATGCTCTGGCTGGAAATCCAGTTGGCGGGATTGCCCGCTTCCGCGTCCACCGGAAGCCAATAGGCGGTCTGGCTGGCCTTGTCGATCTCGCCATGGCCCGCGTAGTAGATCAGCAGGTTGTCGTTCTCGGTCAGGTCTTTGTTGATGGCATTGAGCGCCGACATGATGGCATGCCGGTTGGCGTTGATCAGCACCTGGGTCCGGAAGCCGTAACGTTCCCGGAGGATCACGTCGACACTCTTGGCGTCGGCCACCGGGGTGCTCAGCTTGGGAAAGGCGGCGTAATCCGCGTTGCCGATGATGAGGGCGTGGAACCGGCCGAATTCGGTGTCGCCGCGTGGATGCCCCCCGCTATGGATCGGGGCGGTCGGAGCCGGCGCAGCGTCGGGCCCGACCAGGGTCACGACCAGTTCGGAATGCTGCCGCTTGCGGTCGGTGGCGACGATCCGAAATGGCGTCGACGCCTCGGTCAGCTGCGCCGGGAAGCGGAATACGCCATCCGCCGCCGCCGTCACCGGCTTGTCGTTGACCATCAGCGACGCCAATCCGGCGCGAGCCGCGACCTTGCCGGTGACTTGCCTGAACTTTTCAGTGCCCGATAACTGGATGCTGGGTAGGCCGCGGGTGACTGTGACCGGCGGATCGAGGATTTCGATCACCGGGGTGCCGGCCACGGTTTCGGCGCCGGGTTTGGCCGCCTGCCGTTCGGCGCGGTCCTTCAGCATCGAGATGTCGCGCGCCTCGGCCTGCAATTCGCGCTTGCGCTGTTCGATGCGGTCGCGTCCCGCCCCTTCCCCGCCGCCAGTCAACCATTGGGTGAGTTCGGCGGATTTCCGCTGATAACTCGCCATCTTCTCCGCCAGGGCATCGTCGGCATCGGCGGCCTGCTTGGCGCTTCCGGCGAGTTCGCGGGCGACCTCCAACTCGTGCTTGGCGGCGGCCCGCTCCTTGCCGAGGGTCTCCGCCAGCGCCGCCACCTGTGCCTGCTGAGCCTTCAACGCCGCTTCCTTGCGCCGCAACTCCGCCGCCAGCGCCTGCGCCTCGCCACTCTGGGCGGGCGTCGTCTGTTGCTGCCGGTAGCGCTCCTGGACCTGGGCCAATTCCTCCTGACTGTTGCGCAGGGCGTCTTGTTGCTCCAGCACTTGTTCCCTCAGCGCCTGCAACTGATTGCGCAGCTGTTCGGCCTCCCGCCGCAGCAACTGCAGTTCCTGGGTACGGGTAACGCTATCGGGAACTGCCGCGGTGACGGCCGGAGTAAACTGCAAGCCGGCGCCTTCCAATCCGGCAGCCTTGCGATACCAGCCCATGGCGGTTGATGAATCGGCAGCGACCCCCAGGCCTTTTTCATAGAGATGACCCAGATTCAGTTGGGCCTGGGAATTTCCCTGTTCGGCGGCCTTGTGGTACCACTGCTGGGCCGCGCCGTAATCCACCGCTTGCCCCAGGCCCTTCTCGAAAATTTCACCCACATAGACCTGCGCCGCGGCGTCCCCTGCCTGGGCACGGGGCAGCCATACCTTGAGCGCGCTGGCGGCATTGGCACGGTCGTAGGCAACATATTCGCCGCCCCGGACCTCGCAATCGGCCGCCGTGGTGCGGATCGGACGACGCTGCGACAGATAGGTCATCTGGCTGCCGAGCTGCCGGACCTGGCCGGGGAGCAGGCAATCCACCACGAACAGCTTGTTGGTGTCCGCCACATAGCCTTCGGTGGCGCGCGCAAACTCCGCCTGCCCCACCTCCCTGGCGCATCCTCCCAGCAATGCCACGACCCCCATGGAAATCACGACGGTGCGGGGACTGCGAAAAGCCGGCTTCATATCACTCCAATGACGGGCTGGGACTTCGGTGGGCTGCAAACATAGCAGCATTTACCAGGCGGGACAAATTCGCCAATAGCCCGGCCCAAAGCCTTTCCCAGCAACAGTTGTGGTCGAACTCCGCCACCACCTCCACCCGAGCCCCGCTCCGCCGCCGCAAGGGCTCCAGCATCAATTCAGGAGGAACCCGCCGATCTCTCCCCCCCAGCAAATGCCATTCCGGCACCCGGATCGGCGCGGCTTGCGCGGGATTGAGGGAGCCGGCCAGGCGCCGGTAGCCATGATGATCGGCCCACCGGTCGATGTCGTAGTTAATCGCGACGGTAACCACGCCGCGCACGCGGGGTAAACGGGCCGCCAACAGCAGGGCCAAGGCGCCGCCACCGCTGTGTCCGAACAGAACAACCTCACGATGGTCTTTGGCTTGGGCAAGGCTTTCGAGTGCGGCCGCCAGCGCGTGGACCACCGTTTCTCCATAGCGCCGGCCGGTCCACAGTTCGGGACCGCAGCCCGGATCGCCGACATGGATGTCGTAGCACGGCCGTCCGAGATAGAGCGAGGGTGCGTGATCCTGGGCCATCAGTCGCAGCATCAACGGTTCCCGCGGCGTCGGGTCGGCCGCGGCAATGCCATCCCGCATCCAGGGCGTTCCATCGCCCTCCAAATAGACGTGGAGCGGTTGTGGTCCGCGCTCGCCGGGCCTGTAGAAGGCCGTCATGCGGTAACCGCCGCCGGCGAGCTGCATCGGCCCAAGTTGCAACCGCCCCGCTTCCGCCAGAAAACGTTGCGCCGGCGTGGAACAGCCAGTCGCCGCCACCAGCACCGCGGCGATCAGCCAACGCCGCGCATCGGTCACCGCGCCGGCAGAGGCGCCACCGGCGGCACCTCCATGGTCAAGCGGGTACCGCTGATTTTGATGTCCACCACCGTGGTGCGATGCTCGACCACGGGAATGGATGCGCGCCACTTGGCATCGTCCAGTTGACGGTAAGCGGCGAAGGCAGCGACGAACTTGCTGTCCGCACCGGGCTCCAGCATCAGCATCTTGATTTCACCCGGCCGCAGCACAAGCTCCCTCTTGGTGGCCAAATCGGACCCCAGGGCGGCCTGATCCTTGTCGTAAATGTCGAAGAAGTCGGCGCCGTCGAAACCGGACAATCCGCGCAGCTCGTAGATGCGCAGTTGCAGCGGGGCGCCCTGGCCATTGGCGTCCGGATTGATGTCGGGCGCCGCTTCGATCTTGAGGG
>VEPB01000231.1 GCA_012026715.1 Methylococcaceae bacterium
GAACTTCCTCAGTTATCAGCTGGGGGTGTTCAACGGCGCCGGCGACAACGGCCTGGGCGATACCGACATCAAGGATGACAAGGAATTCGCCGGGCGTCTATGGGCGCACCCGTTCCAGCATTCCGGCATCGAACCGCTGGAAGGTCTGGGCATCGGCATCGCCGGCAGCTGGGAGCAGCCCCGTCAGAAAACCACCCTCAACAACCTGGTGGACGAGATCGGCCAGAGCCGGATCGTGGACTATGCCGCCACTGGCTTCACCAGCGCCAGCAAGGACAACGTCGCGTCCCTGGTGGCCGACGGCGACCATTACCGGGTCTATCCCCAGGCTTACTGGTACTGGGGACCGTTCGGCCTGATGGGGGAATATGTGCTGTCGTCGCAGCATCTCACCGGCCAGGAACGGGATGGCAAGAACAACTCGCTGACCCCGGCCAAGTCGGCCTCGGTCCAGCAGAACAACACCGCCTGGCAGGCCCAGGTCTCCTATGTGGTCACCGGCGAGGACAACACCTTCCAGAGCGTCAAGCCGCGGGCAGCATTCGATCCCAGCAGCGGCAACTGGGGCGCCTTGCAACTGGTGGCGCGCTGGAGCGAGCTGGATGTGGACGACAAGTTGTTCGACCGGCAAACCGTCCTGACCAAGTCCAGCGGCGTGAGCTACGCCTCCCTGCTGGACCCGCACAAGTCGGTGAGCCACGCCACCTCGTGGGCGGTGGGCGCCAACTGGTTCCTCAATCGCAATTTCCGGGTCATGGCCGACTACGAACAGACCTATTTCCAGGGCGGTGCCGGCACCCTCAAGTCAGGCTTGCATGACCGGCCCACCGAGAAGGTGTTCGGCACCCGCTTCCAGCTCGCTTTCTAACCCCCTACCGACCCAACCGAGGCACTTCATGCGCAACACGTTCAAAACGCTTTATGCCGCCGCCCTGTTCAGCGCCGGCCTGAGCCTGGCTTACCCCGACCACGCGGGGGCAGCAAGCGTTTCACTGCTCAACGTCTCCTATGATCCCACCCGCGAGTTTTACCAGGAATACAACGGGGTGTTCGCCAAGCACTGGAAAGCCAAGACCGGCGACAGCGTCGACATCCAGCAGTCCCACGGCGGCAGCGGCAAACAGGCGCGCGCCGTGATTGACGGGTTGGAAGCCGACGTGGTGACCCTGGCGCTGTCTTATGACATCGATCAGCTCTACCAGAAGGCCAAGCTGATCCCGGAAACCTGGCAGTCTCGTCTGGCCAACAACAGCGCCCCGTACACCAGCACCATGCTGTTCCTGGTGCGCAAGGGCAACCCTAAGGCCATCAAGGACTGGGACGACCTGGTCAAGCCCGGCGTCGCCATCATCACCCCCAACCCCAAGACTTCCGGCGGTGCCCGCTGGAACTATCTGGCCGCCTGGGGATATGCCGAGAAGAAACTGGGCAGTGCCGACGCCGCCAAGGACTTCGTCAAGAAGCTTTACAAGAACGCCGCGGTGCTCGACACCGGCGCTCGTGGCTCCACCGTCACCTTCGCCGAACGGGAGATCGGCGACGTGCTGATCACCTGGGAGAACGAGGCCTACCTGACCCTCAAGGAGTACGGCGAGGACAAGTTCGAGAGCGTCGCCCCGTCGGGCAGCATCTTGGCGGAACCGCCGGTCGCCGTGGTGGACGATGTGGTGCGCAAGAAGGGCACCGAGAAGCTTGCCACCGAATATCTGACCTATCTCTATGGCAAGGAAGGCCAGGAACTGGCGGCCAAGCACCACTACCGGCCGCGCGACCCCGAAATCCTGGCGAAACATGCCAACGAGTTCAAGCAGCTGACGTTTTTCACGATCGACGAGGCCTTCGGCGGCTGGAACAAGGCTCACGAAACCCACTTCGCCGACGGTGGGGTATTCGACCAGATTTACGCGCCGTGATGCAGCGGTGGCGTGAAAGGAATCAAATTGGCTGAAGCATGAGGTCTAGCAGCCATGCCATTGCGTGATTTGGTGGAATATTTCAACCAGCGCATCAGCGCGGAGCAGGGCTTGAGCCAGCCGCCCCTGGTGGTGAACGACGGGTTGGTGGAAGGAAAGTTTGCCGGCCTCCGTCTCGCCACGGGGTTCCATCCGGTGCGCCGTGCAGACGATGGAACCACCGTGGTGGGGCATGTCGCAGAACTGAAGGCACGCGGAGCAGACGGCGGCAATACCCTGGCAACGGCGTTGTTCGATCATACCGAGGCGGGCCGGGTGGTGGGCCTGGACCGGCTCTGCCGCACCATCCAC
>VEPB01000196.1 GCA_012026715.1 Methylococcaceae bacterium
AAATTATTTGATCTGTCTGTTTAAGATCCAGAACACCTGCGTGCCCTGCCAAGACCGACTATTTTACAGATCCCATCCTAGCCGTCAACGTGTTTTTATTGATCCTTTATATTCAATCATTTCCCGGCACACCTCGACCGGACAAACGGTGTAGAATCGCCATTTTCTTCTTCGCGGAATATATAAAGTGGAGCAATTTCACGGCACGACCATCGTCTCGGTCCGGCGTGGCGATTCAGTGGTCATCGGCGGCGACGGCCAGGTGACTCTTGGCAATACCGTCATGAAAGGCAATGCACGCAAAGTAAGGCGGCTGTATCACGGCAGGGTTCTAGCCGGCTTTGCCGGCGCGACCGCCGACGCTTTCACTTTGTTCGAACGATTCGAAGGTCAGCTCGAAAAGCAGCGGGGCAATCTCACCAAGGCAGCCGTAGAACTGGTCAAGGATTGGCGCACCGACCGCATGTTGCGCCGCCTCGAGGCGCTATTGGCGGTCGCCGACAGCAAGAGCTCCCTGATCATCTCCGGTACCGGTGACGTCATCGAGCCCGAGAATGGCCTGATCGCCATTGGTTCCGGCGGCCCCTTTGCCCAGGCTGCGGCTCGCGCGTTGTGGGAGAATACCGCTTTGGCAGCCGGAGAAATCGTCGAGCGCGCCCTGCACATCGCCGCAGACATCTGCATTTACACCAACCACAACCTGACCATCGAAGCGCTGGACGGACAGCCTGAAGCGCCGGAACAGCCATGAGCCAGATGACTCCACGCGAAATCGTCCACGAACTGGACAAGCACATCGTCGGCCAGACCGCAGCCAAACGCGCGGTGGCCATCGCCTTGCGCAACCGTTGGCGGCGCAGCCGGGTCGACGAAGCCATGCGGGACGAGATCACGCCTAAGAATATCCTGATGATCGGTCCCACCGGGGTCGGGAAAACCGAGATCGCTCGCCGTCTGGCCCGCTTGGCCCAGGCACCTTTTATCAAGGTGGAGGCGACCAAATTCACCGAGGTCGGCTATGTCGGCCGCGACGTCGAATCCATCGTTAGGGACCTGGTCGACGCCGCCGTCAAGCAAACCCGCCAGACCGAGATGACCAAGGTCGAATCCCGCGCCGAGCTGGCCGCCGAAGAACGCATCCTGGACGTGCTGCTACCAAGCGCCGAAGCCTGGTCCGACCATGACGTGGCCAAGGAAGAATCCCCTACCCGCCAAAAGTTCAGGCAGAAGCTGCGCAACGGAGAACTCGACGACAAGGAGCTCGAGATCGAGGTTCAAGCCCAGCAGCTCGGCGTGGAAATCATGGCTCCGCCCGGCATGGAAGAGATGAGCAGCCAACTGCAGAGCCTGTTCCAGAACATGGGCAGCAACCGCCGCCGCACCCGCAAGCTGAGGGTCAAGGACGCGCTCAAGCTGCTGCGCGAGGAAGAGGCCGCCAAGATGGTCAATGAGGAAGACATCAAGCTGCGGGCCGTGGAATCAGTGGAACAGAACGGCATCGTGTTTCTCGACGAGATCGATAAGATCTGCAAGCGCTCCGACTACGGCGGACCCGACGTGTCACGGGAAGGGGTTCAGCGGGATCTGCTGCCGCTGGTGGAAGGCTGCACCGTCAGCACCAAATACGGCATGATCCGCACCGACCATATTCTGTTCATCGCCTCCGGCGCCTTTCACTTATCCAAGCCGTCGGATCTGATCCCAGAAATGCAGGGCCGGTTTCCCATCCGAGTCGAACTGGATGCCTTGAGCACCGAGGATTTCGTCCGCATCCTGACGGAGCCCGACGCGTCGCTGACCGAGCAATACGCCGCGCTGCTGGCTACTGAAGGCGTGATCCTGGAGTTCAAACCGGACGGACTATCCCGCATCGCCCAGATCAGCTTCGAGGTGAACGAGAAGACCGAGAACATCGGTGCCCGGCGCCTGCACACGGTGCTGGAACGGCTGCTCGAAACCCTGTCCTTCGCCGCGGCGGATCACGAGGGCGAAACCGTGATCATCGACGCCGATTACGTTGACCGCCATCTGGGGGAACTGGCCAAGGACGAAGACCTCAGCCGCTACATCCTGTGACACCCATGCCGACCCCGACCGACATTCGCCTTCACCAGAAGTCCCGCATCCTGGAAGTGGTGTTCGACGACGGCAGCCGATTCGAGTTGCCCTGCGAATACCTGCGGGTCTATTCCCCGTCCGCCGAGGTCAAGGGACACGGTCCGGGGCAGGAAACCCTGCAGACCGGCAAGGAAGACGTCACCATCACCGACATCCGCCCGGTGGGCAACTATGCCATCTGCCCGACCTTCAGCGACGGCCACAACACCGGCATCTATTCCTGGGACGTGCTGTACGATCTGGGCCTGCACCGGAAAGAGCTGTGGGGCGAATATCTGCGCCGTCTGCAGGAAGCCGGCATTGCCCGCCGACCGGTTTGAGCCATTCCATTATCTAGCGATTTCACCATGACCCACGACAAAACCCACTTCGGCTTCCGCGATGTCCCCGTCGGCGAGAAGGCCAATCTGGTCCGCAACGTGTTCGACTCGGTCGCCGACAAGTACGATCTGATGAACGACCTGATGTCTCTCGGCATCCACCGCATCTGGAAACGCATCGCCATCCAGCTGAGCCACGTGCGCTACGGCGAATCGGTGCTCGACCTGGCTGGTGGCACCGGCGACATGACCGCCCTGTTCCAACAGCGGGTCGGCGCGGCCGGCCAGGTGGTCCTGTCAGACATCAACGCCGCCATGCTGAACCGGGGCCGCGACCGGCTGCTGGACGAAGGCGTCAGCGGCAATGTCAGCTACGCCCAGATCGACGCCGAAAAGCTACCATTCGCCGACAACCGCTTCGACTGCGTCTGCATCGCCTTCGGCCTGCGCAACGTCACCCGCAAGGAGGAAGCCTTGCAATCCATCCACCGGGTCCTGAAGCCGGGTGGTCGGATCATCATCCTGGAATTCTCCGAAGTACAAGGCGATCTTCTCAAGAAGGGCTACGACCTGTACTCCTTCAAACTGCTGCCCCTCATGGGCAAGCTGTTCGCCAACGACGCCGACAGTTACCGCTACCTGGCCGAGTCGATCCGCCTGCACCCCAACCAGGAAAAGCTCAAATCGATGATGGAGCAGGCCGGCTTCGAGCGCTGCCAGTATTTCAACCTGACCCGCGGCATCGTTGCGGTCCATCGCGGCTACAAGCTCTAAGCCATGATGCCCGCCGCACTTCCATTGGCAAGCCTATTCACCGGTTTGGTGGAACAAGCCCTGGAACGCTTCCTGGCGCTATCCCCCAACCACCGTGAATTGCTGGCGCCACTGGCCGGCAAGCACATCGCCCTGAAGCTGCGCCATCCGGCGATGAACCTCCACCTGGTCCCCACCGACCGCAGCATTCAATTCCACATCGACCTCGACGCCCCTATGGACGTGAGTCTGACCGGAACCTGGCTGGCCTTCGCGCGGATGGGACTGAGCGGCTCACCGCAGGCCAGCCTGTTCGGCGGCGCGGTGCGCATCGACGGCGACATGAAAGCCGCGCGCCAGTTCCAGAAGTTGTTCGAGCGTCTGGAAATCGATTGGGAAGGACTGCTGGCGAGGCAGGTCGGCATCGGAGCCGCGGCAGGCATCGTGGGTTGGGTGGAGGCCGGCAGACAATGGAGCAACGATGCCCTCACCGGGCTACGGCAGGATTGCGCCGAGTATCTCCAGGAGGAAACCCGTACCCTCCCGGCAGCCACGGAAGTCGACCGGCTCTGCCATGACGTGGACACCCTGCGGGCCGATGCCGACCGGCTGGAGGCCCGCATCGAAAGGCTCCGACGCAACCTGAATCCAGGGCCCTGAGCGGGCATCTCTCTCCCGAAAACATCCATGCGCATCGGCAGCTTCCGGCGTCTTCTGCACATCCAATGGGTCCTGGTGCGTCACGGCCTGGACGATCTGATCCTGGCGACCCATCTGTTCCGCCCGGTGCGTTTCCTCCAGGCAGTCACCCCCGGTTACTGGAACCGCTCGCGCAATGCGCCACGCGGCGAACGCATCCGCCGCGCCCTGGAGGACCTGGGGCCAATCTTCGTCAAATTCGGCCAGACCTTGTCCACCCGCCGCGACCTGCTGCCCGAAGACGTGGCCGGAGAACTGGTGAAACTGCAGGACCGGGTGCCGCCCTTCGACGGTCGTCAAGCCCGCCTCACCATCGAAAGGGCCCTCGGCCAGAGCGTCGCCGACCTGTTTGCCGAATTCGACGAAACCCCGCTTGCGTCCGCCTCCATCGCCCAAGTCCACCAGGCCCGGCTGCGCAGCGGAGAGGACGTGGTGGTCAAGGTGCTACGGCCTGACGTGGAAAAGCGCATCCGCTCCGACATCGGCCTGCTTTATGAACTGGCCAAGCTGGCCCGCCGGTTCTGGCCCGAGGCCCGCCGCCTGCGGCCGGTGGAAGTGGTCGCGGAATTCGAGAAGACCATCCTCGACGAACTCGACCTGGTGCGGGAAGCGGCCAACGCCACGGAAATCCGACGCCGCTTCGAGAACTCGGAAATGCTCTACATCCCGCGCATCCATTGGGAATACACCCGCCAGCCGGTGCTGGTGATGGAGCGCATCCAGGGCATCCCGGTGGGCGACATCGCCCGGCTCAGGCGCGAGGGCGCGGACTTCAAGCTGCTGGCCCAGCGCGGGGTGGAGATCTTCTTCACTCAAGTGTTCCGGGACAATTTTTTCCATGCCGACATGCATCCCGGCAACATCTTCGTGGCGCCGCCCGGTCGGTATCTGGCAGTGGACTTCGGCATCGTCGGCACCTTGTCGAAGGCGGATCAGCACTACGTCGCCGAAAACTTCCTGGCCTTCTTCAAGCGGGATTACCGCCGGGTGGCGGAGATGCACGTGGAGTCCGGCTGGGTGCCGCCCACCACGCGAGTGGAGGAGTTCGAATCGGCCATCCGCGCGGTGTGCGAACCTATCTTCGAAAAGCCGCTGAAGGAAATCTCCTACGGCCACCTGCTACTGCGGCTGTTCCAGGTGGCCCGCCGCTTCGACATGGAGGTCCAACCGCAACTGGTGCTGCTGCAGAAGACTCTGCTCAACATCGAAGGACTGGGCCGCGACCTCTACCCCGAGCTGGATCTGTGGCAAACCGCCAAACCCTTCCTGGAAGACTGGTTCAAGGCCCAGGTCGGCCCCCAGATGGTCTATCGAAAATTGCGTGGGCACGTTCCGGAGTGGGCGCGGCAGTGGCCGGAAATGCCGGGATTGGCGCACCAAGCGCTGGCCCGCGTCGCCCGTGGCGATCTGCACGTGCGGGTGGTTTCCGGAGAACTGGAGAACTTGCGGGCTGACTTGGCGCGCGGCCAACGCCGCCAGGTACTGGGGATGATGGCAGCGGGCCTGCTGATCTCGGCGGCGATCCTGATTTCGCCCGATCACCCGGCATGGCTGCCGGCCGACCGGCTACCCGTCCTGGCCGGGTTGCTCGGCGGTCTCGGATTGGGACTTTTTGTTGCGGCGGCGCGTTGAACGCTGTCGCTGGGGGGGATTGATGGCCAGTCCGGCCGGTTCCGCATCGGCCGCTGACTCCGCTGGAACGGCGTCAGACGAGTCGGCTCGGGACTCGTCCTGGACAGCCGAGGTGGGAGGACCGGTTTCCCTCAGGACAGGCAGCTGCGCTTCGAATTCCGCCAATGCCGCTTCCAGATCCGCCAGAGCCGAATGCCCTTCCGCCACGTCGGTTAACGAAGCCGCCGCTTGGCCAGCGACCGGCTCGAACGGCGCAGCAAGAACCGGGGGGGCCTCATCCCCTGTTGGGGCATCAACATCCTGCTGCAAGGCGGGATCTGCGGCCGCCGCGAAATTCATTTTGTCGGGAGAGTTCGTCGCAGCCTCCTGATCCTTCGACGCACTCGGGTCGGTACCCGGCATCGCGGGTATCGGATCAGCTTCCGCCGCCTCGTCGTGGCTCTCCTCGGACGGGTCAGCAGACTGATTCCCGGCGCG
>VEPB01000094.1 GCA_012026715.1 Methylococcaceae bacterium
AAATTATTTGATCTGTCTGTTTAAGATCCAGAACACCTGCGTGCCCTGCCAAGACCGACTATTTTACAGATCCCATCCTAGCCGTCAACGTGTTTTTATAAGTCGCTAATAAAACAAGGCTTACCATATCGGACGTTCGCCGCATCCCGGCAACCTTCTGACCCTTGCAGCGCGAACGCGACCGACAACCCCGTCATCGGGCACGGCTCCAGGGTGATTTATGATATCGGCCTCATCAACCCGTTCGTAGCCCAATGTCTCGCAAGATCGAATTTGCTCTCAATGAAGACCCCCAACTCGTCATCAAACGTGCCCGCCAGGCTGCGGAAAAGAATGGCGTTCACCTGGTCGGCGATGCATCAGCCGGAAAGTTCACCGGTCACGGACTGGACGGCCAGTACGCCATCGCCAGCGGCACCATCGCCATCACCATCCGCCGCAAGCCAATGCTGGTACCGTGGTCGATGATCGAGAGCAGGCTACAAGAGTTTTTTTCCGCTTGACCTTCCAAGCCATGATCTAACGGCAATGCCCTTATCGCAGTTCCACCCCGCTGTCAGAACCTGGTTCACAGACAGCTTTTCCGCTCCGACCGAGTGTCAGTTCCAGGCATGGGCAGCGATCAAGCAAGGCCGCCATACCTTGATCGCTGCCCCTACCGGGTCAGGCAAGACCCTGGCGGCATTTCTTTCGGCCATCGACGACCTCGTGCGAACCGGTACCGAATTCGGATTGGACGACGCCACCCGCATTCTTTATATCTCCCCGCTCAAGGCCCTCAGCAACGATATCCAAAAGAATCTCGAAGTCCCTCTGGAGGGAATCAACCGCCAGCTGTTCGAACTGGGTTATGGCGATCTGCTGATCAGCTCCATGGTGCGAACCGGCGACACCGCCGCCGCGGCGCGCGCCGCCATGACCAAACAGCCTCCCCATATCCTCGTCACGACACCCGAATCGGTTTATTTGCTGCTGACCAGCGAAAGCGGCCGACGCATGCTGGGTTCGGTGCAGACCGTCATCGTCGACGAGATTCACGCCATCCTGGGCAGCAAGCGGGGTTCCCATCTCGCCCTTTCCCTGGAACGCCTGGACCGTCTGACCGGAGGCAAGCTCCACCGGGTCGGTCTGTCGGCCACTCAGAACCCGATCGAAACGGTGGCGACCTTCCTGACCGGTACCGCGGTTCACTCCGGACGGGGTGAGACGCCATCGTCGCCAACACAGGGACAGGCAATAAATGACTGCGCCATCGTCGATACCGGCCATCTGCGCCGGCTCGACCTGGCCATCGAGCTGCCGGACACGCCTTTGGAGGCTGTCCTGTCCGGCGAAGCGGCAAAGTCGCTCTACGATCGCATGACGGTTCTGATCCGGGAGCACCGCTCCACCCTGATCTTCGTCAACACCCGGCGCATGGCGGAGCGGCTGGCAAGGGCACTGAGCGACCGGATCGGCGAGGAACACGTGACATCCCACCACGGCAGCCTGGCCAAGGAGCAGCGTCTGTCGGCCGAACACCGGCTCAAGCAAGGCGAGCTGAAGGCCGTGGTGGCGACGGCCTCGCTGGAACTGGGCATCGACATCGGCGACGTCGATCTGGTGTGCCAATTCGGCACGACGGGTTCCATTGCCACCTTTCTGCAACGGGTCGGCCGCTCGGGCCACTTTGCAGGCGGTACTCCCAAGGGCCGTTTATTCCCGACTTCCCGCGACGAATTGATCGAATGTCTCGCCCTGCTGGACGCCATCCGGCGGGGCGAGCTGGACCGCATCGAAATTCCCACCCAACCCCTGGACGTGCTGGCGCAGCAAATCGTCGCCATGGTGGCCTGCGAGGATTGGCAGGAAGACGAACTGTACGCCCTGGTGCGGCAAGCCTGGCCTTACCGCGAGCTGGAACGGAAGGACTTCGACGAGGTGGTGAAGATGCTAGCCGAGGGTTACAACACCCGCCGCGGATTGCGTAGCGCCTATCTGCACCGCGACTCCATCCATCATAAACTGCGGGCGCGGCGCGGCGCCCGGATGACCGCCCTCACCTGCGGTGGCGCCATTCCCGACAACGCCGAATACCGGGTGATCCTGGAGCCGTCCGGGGAATTCATCGGGACGGTGGACGAGGACTTCGCCATCGAGAGCATGGCCGGCGACGTGTTCCAGCTGGGCAACAGCAGCTGGCGGGTCATCCGGTTGGAAGGCGGCTCCATGAAGGTTGAGGACGCCCAGGGATTGCCGCCCAGCATCCCGTTCTGGTTCGGCGAGGCGCCTGGGCGGACCTGGGAACTGTCGCAGGCGGTTTCCCGATTGCGCCTGGACATCGCGGACCATGTCGGGCGGGCTTCGGCCCGCCTCGGCGCTGCGGACGGAGCAGGCGCCTTGGATCAATCCAGCCGATGGCTGGTGGGAACCCTGGGCGTTTCCGAACTCGCCGTCCGACAAGCGGTGGTCTACATCGCCGCCGCCTACGCCACCCTCGGCGCCATGCCCAGCCTCGACACGGTGGTGTTCGAGCGCTTCTTCGACGAATCGGGTGGCATGCAATTCATCATCCATGCGCCCTTCGGCAGCCGCATTAACCGGGCTTGGGGTCTGGCCCTGCGCAAACGCTTCTGCCGCGGCTTCAACTTCGAGCTGCAGGCGGCCGCGACGGAAAATGCCGTCATCCTGTCCTTGAGCAGTTCCCACAGCTTCCCTTTGGAGGAGGTGGCGCGCTACCTCAATTCCAAGACGGTGAAGGACCTGTTGGTCCAGGCCCTGCTGGCGGCCCCCATGTTCAACGTGCGCTGGCGCTGGAATGCCGTGTGTTCCCTGGCTCTCAAGCGCTTCCAGGGCGGCCGCAAGACGCCGCCGTACCTGATCCGGATGCAGGCAGAAGACCTGGTCGCCAGCGTGTTCCCCGACCAGATCGCCTGCTTCGAGAACATCGTCGGCGACCGCGAGATTCCCGACCACCCCCTGGTGTTTCAGACCATTAAGGACTGCCTCACCGAAGCCATGGACATCGACCGGCTGATCGCGATCATCGAAGGCCTGGAGTCAGGACGTATCCGGGTGGTGGCCCGCGACCTGGTGGAGCCCTCACCCCTGGCGGCGGAGATCGTCAACAGCCGGGTCTACAGCTTCCTCGACGGCGCGCCGCTGGAAGCGCGCCGTACCCGCGCCGTCGCCAGCCGCCGCTGGCTCGACTCTGCATCCGCCGATGACCTGGGGCGACTGGATCAGGCGGCCATCGAGCGGGTGCGCAATGAAGCCGCGCCCGAAATCACCGGTGCCGAGGAATTGCACGACGCCCTCAACGTCTGCGGATTTCTGCGGCATCCGCAGGAAACCGCTCCGGTCTGGACCGATTGGTTCAAGACGCTGGCAGCCGAGGGTCGGGCGGCCGCCCTCACCCCAACCCTCTGGGTCGCCGGCGAGCGGCTGCCCCAATTCCGAGCCCTTCATTCCGATTGGCAACCCGAACCCGCCATCGAACTGCCCCCGGCCCTGGAAGCCCAAATCTGGGAAAGGGAATCCGCCCTGGTCGAAATCCTGCGGGGACGCCTGAGTTTCTGCGGACCGGTCGAGGCATCGGCCTTGGCGACTCAACTGCAACTGCCGGATCGGGAGATCGAGGCCGCCCTGATCGGGCTCCAGACCGAAGGCTTGGCCATGCAGGGCCGGTTCACACCGAACCTCGGCCGTACCGAATGGTGTGATCGCCGTCTGCTGGCCCGCATCCACCGCCTCACCATCGACCGCCTGCGCCAGGAGATCGAGCCGGTGCCCAGCGCCCAGTTCCTGCGCTTCCTGTTCCGCTGGCAGGGGGTGATGCCGGACCACCGCGGAGAAGGACCGGAATCCCTGGTCAAGGTGCTGGAGCAACTGGAAGGCTACGAGGCCGCGGCGGTGTCGTGGGAGAAGGACATCTTGCCCGGCCGCCTCAATGGCTACGATCCGGCCTGGCTGGACAACCTGTGTCTGTCCGGCCGCTACGTCTGGACCCGACTGAGCCCGGCCGCCGCGCAAATCCCGGTGAAGGCCACCCCCATCGCCTTGGTGCCGCGGCGCCACGCCGGCTGGTGGCGAACCGGCTCCACCGCCGATGCCGAGCCGGCCCTGTCGGGTGCAGCCGAACGAGTGCGCGCCACCTTGCAACAGCAAGGTGCCTCCTTCTTCGAGGAACTGACGGACCGTGCCGGGCTGTTGCGAACCCAGGCGGAAGCGGCCCTGGGCGAGCTGGTGGCGCGCGGGCTGGCCCATTCCGACAGTTTCCGCGGCTTGCGTTCGCTGCTGGTGCCGGAAGAGAAGAAACGCCGCTACCGCGGCATCAGCCCCTATGCCGTAGCGGAAGCCGGCCGCTGGACCCTGCTCGCCCCGCTGCCATCGACCGACGACCGGCCGCCGCGCCTGGAACATATCGCCAAGGTGCTGCTTGGGCGCTACGGCGTGGTCTTCCGCGCGCTGCTGGAGCGCGAGACCACCCTGCCGGCCTGGCAGGAGCTGTTGCCCGTCCTGCGGCGAATGGAGGCCCGCGGCGAGTTGCGTGGCGGACGCTTCGTGTCCGGCCAGTACGGTGAACAATTCGCCCTGCCGGAAGCCGTCGACCGCCTGCGCAAGGTGGCCAAGCAGACCGGTCCCGACGAAATCTGCACCGTCAGCGCCGCCGACCCGCTGAACCTGGTGGGCATCATCACCCCCGGCAGCAAGCTGCCTGCCCTGCCCGGCAACCGGATTCTGTTCCGCAACGGCATCCCGACCGCAGTCTTGACCGGCAGGGAAACCCGCTTCATCGACCCGGTGGACGAGCGCGACGCCGGTGCGCTCAAGAGCCTGCTGATCCGACATTCGGCGCCTCCGCAATTGCGGGCGTATTTATAGCGATCGCTTTGCCGCCGGCTCGGCGACCTAACCGCTCGTAGAGAAAGGGAAGGAGGCGGCTCAACTCAACGGCGCAGCGCCTCCGCCGGCTCTAGGCCATAAAAAAACCGCACCATCGGGTGCCGAAGGTGCGGCGTTCTGTTCACGACGTCGCTTGACGATCCAAATTCACGACAGCCGTGGCTGAATGCAATATCTAGCCAATGACGCAGGCGGGGTCAGCCGGCCCCGCCCGCGCTCAGCGCGGGCAGTGGGTGTGCCCGCCGCCGCCGTCGCCACCGCCGGCCGCCGCCCCAGGTTTGGGCGGAGCATGCTTCTGGGGCTTGGGCCAACCGCCATCCGGTGCCTTGGGATTAGGCGCACCGTTAAAGCTCTTGGACAGGGAGTGGCACAGATTGCAACCAATCACAGTGCCCGCAGCCACCTTCACCTTCTTGCCCTTTTCGCTGACGAACTCGCGATCGCGCAGGGTCTTGGAAAGCCGGGTTCCCTTGTGGTCGCTGCCATGGCAGGCGGCGCACTGGTCTTCCCCGTCCGGTCCCGGCATGGCGGACATGTCGTTATGCCAGCCGCCGTTGAGGCCGTCCTTTCCAGGCGGCTTCTTGTTGGCGGCGGCACCGTCCGCGTGTTTCCACCAATAATCGTCGCCCACCGGATGCATGCCGTGGGGACCTGCCAGGAAGGCGCGTCCGGTCGGCGTG